>NZ_JASATP010000013.1:0-133771 GCF_038440375.1 Bacillus sp. OTU530 | reverse complement strand
AATCCAAATTTAGTTACTCGAAAAAATAAAGAAATCAAACGCCTCAAGGCAAGAATCGGACAACTCCAGCATCGTCTCCTTCGGAAGGAGCAAAAAAAGGAGAAATTGAAACAGGTTGGTCCATCGAAGACCATGGTACGTACTATATCATCAAATGTATCGTAGAAGAGCCAGAACATCCTCATTTCAATCACTCAAAAGCAGATGGTGTCATCGGTGTGGACGTCAACTACAATCATATTGCCTTCTCCAACGTGAATGGACAAGGACAATTTAGATGTGAGGCTTTTTCTTGCAGTAGGTTCATTAGAAAAAGACTTTATGATTGAAGATGCAAAAGCACTATCAAAACGCTTGTTACATTTAGCTGATAGTAGACTGCAGATAGAGTTTAATGAGCTAGATGGAGAAGATCATGTATCCGTAATGCTGACAGTGTTAAGCCGTGCATTACGATTTGTATCCAGCAATAATTGTACAAATTAATCTTCATCTAGAAAGATTCTATCAATGCCCATTTTGGAGGGGGACATTAATAGAGCAGGCTTCTTTACAACATCAATCCTATCTGTTAAAATTTGGTATAACATAAGTGTGATGAATATACAGCTATGTTTATAGGAATAACTTGTTAGTCAATGGGAAAGAGAATCATGATAACTTGGAAAGGGAGGAATGCAAAATGGGTGTCCCTTTGACATCGAAGGAAGTCATTGCTCAGATCCAGAAGTTAGAGAACGAAGGTAACTCTTTACGTAAAAAAGAGATAAAACAACTTTATCCTGATTTAATGCGGAGTGCTTTGTATTACTACCCAAGTTGGCAACATGCTATAGAAGAAAGTAAAATAAGTTAACTATCCAATTTACACCGCGATATTAGAATAAGATGAATTCAGTTAAAGAAAACTCGCCAAAATCGGCGAGTTTTTTTTATTTTTCGTATTGAAAGTCTGGCGCCTCTGCATTTGGCTCGTATATGACAGAAAGATTATGGCCATCGAAATACCATTCGTCGTCTTCTTCAATGAAAAAGGTTACGCCATTTTCTGTGACCTGAGCTGCCGGGTTTACAGGCAAGTCCTTGCGAATTCCAAGTGATAAACCTTTTTGTACTGTACTGCAGCCTCCGTATTGCACAAAAAATCGAATGGCATCACCTTGCTGTAAGTGCAGTTCATTTTTATACCAAGCAGCTGCGTCTTTTGACACAAACATCTCCATAACTCTTCCTCCTAAATTTTGCATTTACTTATTAGTATAGAAAAAAACGCAAAAAGGCGCTATCTTTATGCTTTACAACTCCTTTTTGCGTTATAACGCCTTTTATTTTTACAATTTTACCTTTGGTTCCGTTTTATCTAAAATGCGTTTAATATTGGCTCGATGTCGATAAATAACAAACAGAGCAATAAATGAGATACCGAAGATAAACGGTTTATCACCTTCAATGATAGCGGCGATGACAGCGACGACAGCTGTTATCATGGAGGACAGGGAGACATATTTAGTTGTATACAAAAGTGCCAAAAATACAAGTATCACCACTAAGAAAATAACAGGCTGATAAAATAGAACAACACCTGCAGACGTAGCAACTGCTTTGCCGCCGCGGAAGCCTGCAAAAATTGGATAAACGTGTCCGATTATTGCAAGTAGACCAAACCAAAGCGGGTGAATGTCAACATTGAAAATAACAGGCAAAGATGCTGCAAGTGTGCCTTTTAAAATATCGGCAAATGTTACAATAAATCCCGCCTTCTTACCTAATGTGCGGAATGTATTTGTACCACCTAGATTTCCGCTCCCATGCTGTCGTATGTCTATCCCGTACCCGAGTTTTCCGACTACTAAGGCAAACGGAATGGAGCCCAGTAAATAGGCGACTAGAAATAAAATGTATGTAAGCATACGTTTCTTCTCCTTTATAAGGATGATAGTAATAAAAACAACAAGAGGCCGTTTTTCCTAATCTATTGTATCATATAACGAAAAAGTTAGAAGTTGTTTTTTTTTGCACGGTAAGAAGCTATAAATTTCTAGCTAGAAGCCAATTCGACGTAGTGAGAAATTTTAGGAATACAGTATAAGTAGGGCTTGCCAGTCGACGAGTTTTCTTTACAAACTGCTGCGCAGAGACGTTATACAATATGTGTCACAATACTGTGAGAATCTGCACATTTTTCCAATTCTACATACAGTATAATTTTAATGTTGATGATACTATATTTTGTGTAGAGTGAGGGGAATGAGGAAACTTTCAATGGAAAAGCAGTATGCTTTAGAACAGCTGGCAGCTTCGTTTCAAGGGGTGATTCAGTATGAGGAGCAGGATTTGCTGCAGGAAAATGCAAATGTCGATGGACATTCACCAATGGGTATCATGGGGAAATTTTCCTCTGAAGGTGCCAAGTTTTATGCATTGGAATATTTGCTAACTGAGGAAGTAAAGGAAGCAGTGCAGGATAATCTAATCCATATTCATGATTTGGATTTCTATGCGGCAGGAACAACAACATGCTCGCAAATCCCGCTGTCCAAGCTGTTAAAGGATGGATTTTCCACCGGGCACGGTCATATGAGGGAACCAAAATGCATTAGCAGTGCCATGGCACTAGCCGCTATCATTTTACAAGCCAATCAAAACATGCAGCATGGCGGGCAATCGTTTGCTATGTTTGACAGGGACTTGGCGCCATATGTACGCAAAACATATAAATGTCATGTAGAACGACTTGGCAGTTATGCCCGCTTTGGAGTAGAGGAAATACAACAAATTGCTTGGGAGGAAACAAAGCAAGAGACATATCAGGCGTGCGAAGCATTCATCCATAATGCAAATAGTATGCATAGCCGAGGTGGGGGACAAGTGCCGTTTGTGTCCATCAATTATGGGACGGATACGTCAAAAGAAGGGAGGATGCTCGCCCGTCAGCTGCTTTTAGCAACGCAGGCTGGTCTTGGAAACGGTGAAACTCCTATTTTTCCCATTCAGGTGTTTAAGCTGAAGAAAGGAATTAATGTACTTCCAAATGATCGAAACCATGATTTGTATCGACTTGCACTGGAAACAACAGCAAAGCGGCTGTTTCCGAATTTCGCGTTTTTAGACGCACCCTTTAATTTGCAGTACTATGATGGCCGTTCTGAAAGTGAAGCCTGTTATATGGGATGCAGAACACGTGTAATGGCGAATATTCACGGTGAGGAAAATGCAGTGGGAAGCGGGGATTTGTCATTTACATCCATTAATCTTGTAAAACTTGCCTTGCAGAGCACAAGTACGGAGCAATTCTTTCAAGCGCTGGAGCAGTACATTGCGCTTGTCATTCGGCAACTGCTTGAGAGATTTTACTATCAAGCTCGCAAAAAAGCGCGGGATTTTAAGTTTTTGTATACCCAAGGTGTATGGCGCGGCGGAGAAGAATTAGAGCTTCATGCGCCTGTTGAAAGTATTATCAGACAAGGAACATTGAGTATTGGATTTATTGGGCTTGCGGAATGTCTAGTTGCTTTGGTAGGAAAACATCATGGGGAAAGCGAAGCGGCATTATGTCTTGGGCTTGATATTATCCGTTTCATGAGAAACAAAGCGGATGAGGCGACAAAGCGGCATCGACTCAACTTTTCCTTGCTTGCCACACCCGCAGAAGGATTGTCAGGTAAATTTACGAAGCAGGATCGAAGAGAGTTTGGTGTGATTACCAGTGTTACAGATAAAGAGTATTACACAAATTCATTCCATGTTCCGGTGCACTACCCAATCAGAGTGCTAGATAAAATTCGGATTGAAGGGTTATTTCATGAGCTTTGCAATGGCGGACATATTACGTACATTGAACTAGATGGGGCAGCTGTTCATAATGCAGAAGCGCTTCATTACATCGTCATGGCTATGCTGCAGCACCATATCGGATATGGCTCGATTAATCACCCTATTGATCAATGTAAATGCTGCGGCTATCACGGTATGATTGAAACTGTGTGCCCGTCTTGCGGAAATGCTGAGGAAACGAAAATCGAACGAATTCGGCGTATTACTGGCTATCTTGTCGGGGATATGACGAAATGGAACGGTGCTAAACGAAGCGAGGAGCGGGAGCGGGTGAAGCATACATGAGGATTATGAATATTTTACATGATAGCGTTGTCGATGGAGAAGGACTGCGTACAGTTATTTTCTTTGCGGGTTGTCCGCATCGATGCTATGGCTGCCATAATCCGAAGTCTTGGAAAATAGAAAACGGAACGAGCATGACAAAGAAGCAAATCTTAGAGGAAATTATAAGCAATCCGCTAACTGAGGTGACTTTTTCTGGCGGGGAACCTTTGTACCAAGCCTTTGAAGTCAAGGAGTTGGCAAAAGAAATTAAAGCCTATGGGAAAAACTTATGGGTATACACAGGTTATACGCTTGAGGAGATATACAATTCTAAAAATGATGATATGATAGAAACGTTGAAGCATGTGGATGTATTGGTAGACGGGAGGTTCGAGATGCAGAAGCGAGATGTTACACTTCCCTTTAGGGGGAGCAGCAATCAGCGCATCATTCGACTGAAGGAGGGGAGAGAATCGGATGATAATGGGCAAAACAGTGCTGCTTGTCGAAGATGAACAACGGCTGCGGGAGATTATCTCCGATTATTTCAGAAACGAAGGCTTTGAAGTTGTGGGAGCAGAGGATGGAAAACAAGCTCTTGCTTTGTTCGAACAGCATGCCATTCATTTAATTATTTTAGACATTATGCTCCCTGAAATCGATGGCTGGTCTGTTTGCAGGCAGATTCGAAGAGAGTCGACCGTTCCAGTGATTATGCTGACAGCCCGTTCAGATGAAGAGGATACACTGCTTGGCTTTGAGCTCGGAGCAGATGAATATGTCACCAAACCCTTTAGTCCCAAGGTATTGGTAGCTAGAGCGAAGACGCTGCTTAAGCGTGCGGAAGGTGCGGTTGCACAATCAGCGGAGCATACATTATCTGTTAGCGGCATCATATTGAATCGTTTATCCAGGACGATATTCGTGGATGGGCAGGAGGTAATTTTAACACATAAAGAGTTTGAATTGCTTATGTATTTAATGGAAAATAGAGGGATTGTACTCTCACGGCAGCACTTACTGGATCACCTATGGGGATATGATTATTATGGTGATGATCGTACCGTTGACACCCATATTAAAAAGCTACGAAATAAGCTTGGGACACGTGCTAGGCATATTAGTACAGTGATCCGTGTCGGATATAAGTTTGAGGAATAGTCCTTGATTAGCCGTACAAGCCGGACTGCAAAGGAACAAGCAATTGCTGGTAGGATTTATGTGCGATTTTGCAGAATTTTGGTTAAAATGGAAGAGAGCAAGTGATTTATAAGTATTTTTTCACTAAACTTTCATTAAATTTTCACCAAATTTTTGTATCATATAAGCATGATAAACTAGAGGGGAGATAGACGATGGGCTACTATGATCAAACTGAGATGACTACAAGATTTGAAGAAAAACCACAGCGTCGCAGCAGAAAGGGCTATTTTTTCTCCGGCTTTGTTGGGGCGGTTATCGGAGCTGCGACCGTGACGGCTTCGATCAACTACATACCGGCCCTTCAAAATCAAAAGGGACAGGCTTCTGTTGTACAGCAGGTGCAGCAAAGTGAAGGGACGGCGGTGCCTGTTGTGAATAACATGAAGTCGACAGATCTTGCCGGTATGATTCAAGGTGCAAAGGAAGCAGTGGTCGGCGTTATTAACTATCAAACAGCGGATACATTGGATGCGCAGGATTCCGAAGCTGGTTCCGGCTCTGGTGTTGTATATAAGAAGGTAGGAAATAAAGCCCTTGTGATTACAAATAATCATGTAGTTGAAGGGGCAAAGCGTCTTGAAGTAAAGCTTGCGAACGGAGAAAAAATTGCAGCAAAGCTTGTTGGAGCAGATCGTTGGCTTGACTTGGCTGTTATCGAAATTGATGGAACGAACATTAAGACAGTTGCAACGCTTGGTGATTCTGATAAAGTACGTGTTGGAGAGCAGGCAATTGCCATTGGGAATCCGATTGGTTTAGATGGAACAGTCACAGAAGGTATTATCAGCAGCAAAAATCGTGAAATCCCAGTAGATGTTGATCAGGATGGCAGCGCGGATTGGCAGGCAGAAGTATTGCAAACAGATGCTTCGATTAACCCGGGTAACAGCGGTGGCGCATTGTTTAATGAGAACGGCGAAGTAATCGGCATCAATTCCAGTAAAATTGCACAGGAAGCTGTGGAAGGAATCGGTTTTGCAATTCCAATCAATGTGGCAAAACCGATTGTTGAATCACTTGAAAAATATGGAAAAGTGCAACGTCCGTTTCTAGGAGTACAGCTTCGTTCTCTGGATGAAGTGTCAACGTACGCAAGCAGACAATTAAACCTTCCAACAGAAGTGACAGGTGGAGTCATTATTTTACAAACAACTGCAAATTCTCCTGCGGCAAAGGCAGGCTTGCAGCAGTATGACGTGGTTGTGGCGCTCGATGGTCAAGAAGTGAAGGACTCTGTACAGCTCCGGAAGTACCTATATGAAAAGAAAAAAATTGGAGATGAAATGAAGGTAACCTTCTATCGTGATGGGAAAAAACAGGAGGAAACCATCAAGCTTGATGCAAATGCCGACTAAGAGAATAGACCGTTTCTATTGAAATGGTCCTTTCTCTTTTTGTATAATCTTGGGAAAGGAGGGGTTATAATGACAATTCAAAATCCAACACGCACTGAAATTGGCGAACTGTTAAAGAAAAGTAAAACGATTGCAGTAGTAGGGTTATCCGATAATCCGCAGCGAACGTCTTATATGGTTTCAAAGGCTATGCAGGATGCAGGCTATGATATTATTCCAGTAAATCCAAATGCGGAGTATATCCTTGGAAAAAAAGCCGTAAAATCGTTAAAAGATATTGAGGGTCATGTTGATATTGTTAATGTGTTCCGACGCTCTGAGCATTTAATGGATGTGGCAAAGGAGTTTGTTGAAATTGATGCGGATATTTATTGGGCGCAGCTAGGATTAGAGGATGAGGAGACGTATGCATTTTTACAGGAACAGGGCTATACGGTTATTATGAATCGCTGTATTAAGGTGGAGCATGCGCTAACGCGATAGAACGTTCACAAAGAAGCCAATTGCGAGGCTTCTTTTCTGTTTGTATACTTATAATGTAGCATGAGGCATGAATGAGGTACACATACGAGGTTTTATAAGGGCTGGTTATGGGGAGTTTTACTTTGTTGTAGGAATGTATAAGTTTCTAGCGAGAAGTTTATTTGGCATAGACGGAAATGTTAGGGATACAGTATAAGTAGGGCTACGCCTCTGTCTTCGCCCGGGGGGCAGGGCTCGCCAATCAGCGAGTTTTCTTTACAAGATAAGAAAGTGTAACTTTTTGGGGTGATGTCTAGCTCCCAAGGTCCACTCCTTGCCGCAAAATAACGTCCCTACAAAATGCAAAAAAGCGCTTTCTATGGTGAAGAACATTTTGCTTCGGGAGCAAAGGCGGGCCTTGTCCGTTTTTCTTATTATTCCTTTTGGGATCATTGTCATTTGACTATTGATGAAGATATTCTTGTAGTCATGTATTGACAGGTTATTATTTTTCTGAAATAGTAGCTTACAGGAATCCTTGTGGGAAACAAGGATTTTTCTTTTATATCTTGTATATTTTATAATGGGTGTCTATACTTGCCAACATAGGGAGAAACAAGGTATGCTATAGAGAAAACGTATGTTCTTATCGAAAGATAGAAAGGAGTTTGGGGATTTGACACAGCATCAGTTTCAATATAACGAGGATGCAATTCAAGTGCTTGAAGGTCTAGAAGCAGTACGAAAGAGACCTGGTATGTACATTGGAAGCACAGATAGCCGAGGATTGCACCATTTAGTATACGAGATTGTGGATAATTCCGTAGATGAAGCGCTAGCAGGCTTTGGCGGTGAAATCACGGTTATGATACATAAAGATAACAGCATTAGCGTAGAGGATAAGGGGCGCGGTATGCCGACCGGCATGCATAAGCTCGGGAAACCAACGCCGGAGGTTATTCTCACAGTGCTTCATGCTGGCGGAAAGTTTGGACAGGGCGGCTATAAGACGAGCGGAGGATTGCACGGTGTAGGCGCATCGGTCGTAAATGCGCTATCGGAATGGCTTGTCGTGACCATTAAGCGTGATGGCTTTGTGTATCAACAGCGTTTTGAGCATGGAGGAAACCCGGTAACAACGCTTGAAAAAATAGGCGTAACGAAACAGACGGGAACGAAGATTCATTTTAAGCCGGATGCGACCATTTTTAGCACAACGAATTTCCAATATGAGACGTTGTGCGAACGTCTTAGAGAATCTGCATTTTTATTAAAGGGTATGAAAATTGCCTTAAAGGATGAGCGCAACGATTTAGAGGATATATTTCATTACGAAACGGGAATCGAGGCGTTTGTATCCTATTTGAACGAAGAGCGAGATGTGCTTCACAAGGTTGTGTTTTTTGAAGGTGAGCAGGGCGGCATCGAGGCAGAGCTGGCATTTCAGTTTAACGATGGTTATTCAGAAAACATTCTATCGTTTGTAAATAACGTCCGTACAAAGGATGGCGGAACGCATGAAGCAGGCTTTAAGACGGCGATGACACGTGTATTCAATGAATATGCGCGGAAGGTTGGGGCGCTTAAGGAAAAGGACAAAAATTTGGATGGTGCCGATATTCGCGAGGGCTTGTCTGCAATCGTATCGGTTCGTATTCCAGAGGAACTGCTTCAGTTTGAAGGTCAGACAAAAGGAAAGCTTGGTACGAGTGAGGCTCGTTCTGCAATTGATTCGATTGTATCGGAGCATCTAGCTTACTTTTTACAGGAGAATCCAGATGTTGGCGGATTGCTTGTGAAAAAAGCAATTAAAGCATTTCAGGCGCGCGAAGCTGCTCGAAAGGCACGGGAGGAAGCGCGCAGCGGGAAAAAGAAAAAGCGTTCGGAGGCATCCTTAAGTGGGAAGCTAACGCCGGCACAATCACGCAACCCGCAAAAAAATGAGCTGTACCTTGTAGAGGGCGATTCTGCCGGCGGTTCGGCCAAGCAAGGTCGAGATCGACGTTTTCAGGCCGTGCTGCCGCTGCGCGGAAAGGTTATTAATACAGAAAAGGCAAAGCTGGCGGATATTTTTAAAAACGAAGAAATCAATACGATTATTCACGCCATTGGCGGCGGTGTTGGACAGGAATTTTCTGTTGAGGATATTAATTATGACAAGGTTGTCATTATGACGGATGCTGATACGGACGGTGCACATATTCAAGTGTTACTGCTGACATTTTTTTATCGTTATATGAAGCAGCTTATTGAGGCTGGGAAGGTTTTTATTGCGCTCCCGCCGCTTTATAAAGTGAGTAAAGGAACCGGCAAAAAAGAAACGATTGAATATGCCTGGTCGGATGAAGAGCTAAAAGAAGTTACAAAGCGCTTTGGCAAAGGCTATACAATTCAGCGCTATAAAGGTCTTGGAGAAATGAATGCAGATCAGCTTTGGGATACGACGATGAATCCGGAAACAAGAACGCTCATTCGTGTCAAAATCGATGATGCAGCACGTGCTGAACGCCGCGTGACCACGCTCATGGGTGATAAAGTAGAGCCACGTCGAAAGTGGATTGAGCGAAATGTACAGTTTGGTTTACAGGAAGAAGGAAATATTTTGGAAAATGAGATGATTTCGGAGGTGGAGCAGGATGCAGGCGGAGAAATTTCATGATCTTCCGTTAGAGGATGTAATGGGCGACCGCTTCGCCCGCTACAGTAAGTATATTATCCAAGATCGGGCATTGCCGGATGCCCGTGACGGCTTAAAGCCGGTACAACGGCGTATTCTGTATTCGATGTATGTAGAGGGAAATGTGCAAGATAAGCCGTTTCGAAAGTCGGCAAAAACAGTCGGGAATGTAATCGGTAACTACCACCCGCATGGAGATTCTTCTGTTTACGAAGCCATGGTGCGCCTCAGCCAGGATTGGAAGGTGCGCAATGTGCTTGTGGAGATGCATGGCAATAACGGAAGCATTGACGGCGATCCGGCCGCAGCGATGCGTTACACAGAGGCTCGCTTATCAGCAATCGCGTCTGAGCTTCTGCGCGATATCGATAAGCAAACGGTTGAATTTGTTCCCAATTTTGATGATACGAGTGAAGAGCCTGTTGTTTTGCCAGCTATGTTTCCGAGTCTTCTTGTCAACGGTTCTACAGGGATTTCCGCTGGATATGCAACAGAGATTCCTCCTCATCATCTTGGGGAAGTAATCGATGCTGTGATCATGCGCATGGATAATTCGCTTTGTACAGTCAATGACCTGCTAACTGTTATGAAAGGGCCAGACTTTCCGACCGGGGGCATTATTCAAGGTCTGGAAGGGATTAAAAAGGCATATGAGACAGGTCGAGGGAAAATTATTATTAGAGGCAAGGCCGCTATTGAGCATATGCGCAGCGGCAAGCAGCAAATTGTTGTAACGGAAATTCCATATGAGGTAAACAAGGCGAATCTTGTCAAAAAAATGGATGATTTGCGTATCGAGAAGAAACTGGACGGCATTTCAGAGGTGCGTGACGAAACGGATCGCACTGGTCTTCGCATTGTCATTGAACTGAAAAAAGATGCAAATGCGGAGGGGATTTTAAATTATCTGTACAAAAATACAGAACTGCAAATCCCGTATAATTTTAATATGGTTGCGATTCACAACCGCCGTCCGAAGCTGCTCAGCCTGCCACAAATATTGGATGCATACATCGCGCATCAAAAAGAGGTAGTCACAAACCGTTCCCAGTATGAACTGCGAAAAGCGCAGGATCGTCAGCATATTGTGGAGGGGCTGATGAAGGCACTTTCCATTCTGGATGAAGTCATTGCAGCAATCCGTGCGTCAAAAGATAAGCGTGATGCGAAGGACAATTTAATTGCAAAATTCGCATTTACAGAGGCGCAGGCGGAGGCAATTGTTTCATTGCAGCTATATCGTTTAACCAATACAGACATTACAGCGCTGCAAAAAGAGGCAGAAGAACTCAATGAAAAAATCAAAGAGCTGCTGCTCATTTTGAATAGTGAAAAAAAGCTTCTTCAAGTCATTAAAACAGATTTAAAGCGTGTTAAAAAAACATATGCGGATGAACGACGTACGCTGATTGAAGAGGAAATTGAAGAAATTAAGATTGATATGGAAGTGATGATTCCGCAGGAGGATGTCATCGTTACAATCACAAAAGAAGGTTATATGAAGCGAACAAGCTGGCGTTCCCATAATGCTTCGAATGGAAAAGATTTTGGTATGAAGGAAGGGGACCGTCTGCTTGCTCGCCTCGATATTAACACGACGGATACCGTTCTTTTGTTCACTAATAAGGGGAATTATTTGTACCTGCCTGTGTACGAGATGCCGGATATACGATGGAAGGATTTAGGTCAGCACGTTGCGAACATTGTTTCCCTGGAAAAAGATGAGACTATGGTTGCTGCGGTTCCGGTGCAGAATTTCGAGGAAGACAACCGCTTTTTAGTATTCGTGACAAGAAACGGAATGGTGAAGAAAACAGAACTCAAGCAGTATAAGGTGCAGCGTTATTCTAGAGCGCTCGTTGCTGTGAACGTGAAAAACGGTGATGAAGTAGTGGATGTACTGCTGACGGATGGAAATCAGGAGCTTGTACTTATTACGCACAGTGCGTATGCTTTGCGCTTTCATGAGGGGGAAGCGAGTGCTGTTGGTGTTCGTGCCGCGGGTGTGAAAGGAATGAATGTAAAGGAAGACGACTATGTAGTGAGTGGCCTTACACTGCAATCGGCTGATGATTTCCTTATTCTTGTTACACAGCGCGGAGGCGTGAAAAAAATGAAGGTATCTGAAATTGAGCTATCGTCTCGGGCGAAGCGTGGACATTTAATATTTAAAGAGCTAAAGGCAAATCCTTATCGGATTGTCGGAGTGGAAATAGCGGATGATGCTTATAGGATGTTCGTGAAGCTAGAGAGACGAGGCGCTGAAGAACTTGATATACAATCGTTAAAAGAAAAAGATCGTTATAGCAATGGTACGCTCATGATTGATGTGAATGAAGCTGGTACCGTTACAGAAGTTTGGAAGGTAGCTAGACAGGAAGGCTGAAGAAACTCTTGTCCGAAGGAATTCGGGCAGGAGTTTTTTCTTTGCACTTTAGGAAAGTATAAATTTCTAGTTGGATGCCAATTCGACGTAGCGAGAAATTTTAGGAATAAAGGATAAGGGCAACTACGCCTCTGTCTTCGCCCAAAGGCAGGGCTCGCCAATCGGCGGGTTTTCTTTATAAAATAAACTTTCCGGGGCGTTGTCCAGCCCCCGCGGTCTGCTCCAGCCTCCAGAATATACGGAAGCCCTCCATGTTCGGAAAAATAGTGTTAATTCCTGCGAAAGGTATAACGCTGCCTTTTTTTGTCACAAATTTGTAACATTTTGCAGAACCAATGTCGAGAAACGCAAAAAAATCTAGAATGATAGTAGGTTGTACAAATGAGATGCTTCCTGTATCATTTAACTAAATATTTATAAAATTCAGAAAAACAAGGGGGTAACAGGGTGGCTTTTAAAAAAGGAATGGCACTAGCTTTGTCCGCAGCGCTGGTATTTGGAGTTTTGGCAGGTTGTGCTAGTAAGACGGAGCAAACGGGAGCAAGCACATCGTCAGGCAGTGACGGAAAGGTCATTAAGATTGTGACGCAGTCTCCATTATCAGGCGGATCTGCAACGCAAGGGGAAGCAATTAAGCTTGGAGCGCAATTACAAATAGAGGAACAAAAAGAGGCGTTTAAAAAGCTTGGATTTGAGCTGCAGCTCGTTCCATATGATGACCAAGCCGACCCGAAAAAAGGCGTAGCCAATGCCCAGTTAGTTGGTGCAGATGAAGCTGTTCTCGGTGTAGTGGGGCATATGAACTCCGGAGTAGCGATTCCCTCTTCAGAAGTATATGAGAAGAACAACCTTGTTATGGTATCTCCAACAAATACAGCAACGGAGGTTACAGACCGTAAATTAAAATCGGTAAATCGCATTTGTGCCCGTGATGATTTCCAAGGTCCAGCGGGTGCAGAATACGCAGTCCAAACGTTGAAGGCAAAGAATATTTTTGTTATTGATGATAAAACAGCCTACGGTACAGGATTGGCAACGGCATTTAAGAAGGCTGCCGAGAAGCTTGGTGCACAAATAGCAGGTTATGAATCGATTACAGTGGGTGAAAAGGACTTTAACGGTGTATTGAATAAAGTGCTTGCGAAAAAGCCTGACTTAATTTATTTCGGCGGTTTATATGCGGAAGGTGGATTGCTCTTGAAGCAGGCGCGTGAGAAAGGTATTACAATTCCGTTTATGGGCGGTGATGGCTTAGATTCTGGTACGCTAGTAGAAATCGCAGGAACAGCAGCAAAAAATACATTTTATACGTCAATTGCGGCTGACCCAGCAAAAACAGAGAAAGGCAAAAAGTTTATAGAGGATTACAAAAAGAAATTTAACAAAGAGGTTGAAGGGTACTCTGCTTACGGCTATGATGCTGCAGGGGTTGTTCTACAGGGAATTAAAGATGCAATTGCGGCAAACGATAATAAGCTTCCGACTCGCGAGCAGGTGCGCGATGCCGTTCGCAGCATTCAAAACTATGAAGGTGCTGTAACGAAGGTTGGCTTTGACGAAAAAGGAGATAATAAGTTTTCAAAAATCTACATTTATAAATTAAATGAATCGAGATATCCTGGCACTCAAGAAGGAGAGGTAAGCAATACGAAATAAAACAAAAAAGAGGTGTGGAAAGTATTCCATGCCTCTTTCCATTATCCACTCATCCGAAGTTGTTTGGTGGTGTGAAAAATAGAGAAATCATTAAAAGAGGAGGGAGAGCATGCTAGCAGAAGTACTTCATACGTTACCGCAAGTATTGCTTGATGGCTTAACATTAGGTACAGTGTATGCCATCGTCGCACTGGGCTATACGATGGTATATGGAATTCTAGAGCTCATTAACTTTGCGCACGGGGAAATTTTTATGACGGGTGCTTTTATTGGAACAGCAATTTTTCTCACGATGGCAGGATTCGGCTGGATTGGAGCCATGCCAGCAATTCTTGCGCTTATTCTAGTTCTCGTAGCATCATCGATCGTAACGGGAGTGTTAGGAATGGGAATTGAGCGAGTTGCTTATCGACCGCTTCGGAAAGCGCCAAAACTGATCACGCTTATTACAGCTATTGGAGTTTCTTTCTTGCTGCAGGATATAGTTCGTTTTATTACAGAATTTAAGAAAGGGAACTATATTATTACAGCTCCTTCTTTATTTACAGACCAAGTTACAATTCATACATCTTCTATGCTATCAGTCTTTAACAATGCGCAAATGAGGTCATCCTCTTTTATTCTCATTATGATAGCTATTGTGATGATGGTTGCGCTCGATTTCTTTGTGAACAGAACAAGATGGGGTATGGCAATGCGTGCTGTGGCACAGGACCGTGAAACTGCAGCGTTAATGTCTGTAAACGTGAATAAAGTAATTTCGCTCACGTTTTTTATAGGCTCTGCTCTTGGCGGTGCCACAGGCGTTTTGTTTGCTATCCAATATGGAACAATCGATCCGTATATCGGCTTTATTCTTGGGATGAAGGCTTTTACAGCCGCAGTTATGGGCGGTATTGGCAATATTCGTGGTGCGATGGTTGGAGGTGTTTTACTCGGTGTAATCGAGATGTTCGCATCCGCTAACTTATCGGTACTTACTCACGGTGTGCTAGCCGCAGAATACAAGGACGTTTTCGCGTTTGCGATCTTAATCATTGTCCTTATCTTTAAGCCTGAGGGACTCTTCGGTAAAGCAGTTATCGAGAAAGTGTAGGTGAGAGCAGATGAAAACATTGCTGAAACAATTACAAGAAAGTGCAATCTTGCAGATGATTGTACTCACGCTATACATTGTGATTACTTCTCTTAGTCTCTATCTAGCGGAAAAATCAGTGACAGCTTTTTTGCTTCTATTATTCTCGCTTTTGCTGCTATATTATACAAAGTTTTCAGTAAAGATAAAGTGGGCGCTAGGATTGTTCGTAATGATTGTGCTGCTTCCATTTACGGCAAGTGCTGGTCCGGCATATGAATCGTACATGGAAGTAGCGACTTTAGTCGGTATTTATGTAGCAATGGCTCTCGGACTAAACATTGTTGTCGGCTTTACTGGTCTTTTAGACTTGGGCTTCGTCGCTTTCTTTGCGGTTGGTGCTTATACATACGGCATTTTTGCGACAGGACAAGCCCAGAATTTTATGCCGTTTGGAGAATACCCGCTTTCAGGAGAAAGCTTTTGGCTGTTTCTTGTGATTGGCGGATTGATTGCAGCATTATTTGGGGTACTTCTGGGGATTCCGGTTCTTCGTGTCAAAGGTGATTACTTAGCGATTGTAACGCTTGGCTTTGGTGAAATTATCCGCATTGTGTTCAATAACCTAGACAAGCCAGTCAACATTACAAACGGTGCAATGGGGCTTTCCTCGATTCAGGCACCATCCTTGTTTGGTCTTACCTTGAATAATTCAAGTCAGTTTTATTACGTTGTAATTGCTATTTTGTTATTCGTTATTTTTGCTGTCAGACGCTTGGAGCATTCTAAAATTGGCCGTTCTTGGAAGGCTGTACGTGAAAATGAAATTGCTGCGCAAGCGATGGGCATCAATCTTGTGCGTGCAAAGCTGCTTGCATTTGCCATCGGTGCTTCCTTCTCCGGCATGATGGGTGTTGTATTTGCCGGTAAACAAGCATTTATTGACCCGACCAGCTTTACGCTCATGGAGTCTATCACGATTCTTGTTATGGTAATTTTAGGAGGCATGGGCAGTGTGCCAGGTGTTATTTTGGGCGCCGCTATCATGACTATTTTGAATTTGCAAGTACTAACAGAGCTGACAAATTGGCTGAATCAAGTAAGCCAATCTGGTGCTTTCGCAGTTCCCGAAGCTTTATCTCCAGCTAAAATGCAGCGTTTTATCTTTGGCGGTATCTTAATTCTGTTTGCGATCTATCGTCCGCAAGGGCTTATTCCGGCAAAGAATCCAGTTTTTAACGAAGCAGAGCTAAAGGGAAGCGCAAAGGTAGGGGTAGTGGAAAAAGGAGAAGATAAGGTCTTTGGATCCTAAGGGGAGGGAAAGTATATGTCCATTTTACAAGTATCCCATTTGACAAAGCGATTTGGCGGTGTTGTCGCTGCAAAAGACATTTCGATGACAGTCGAAAACGGGTCTATTACCGCGGTGATCGGTCCGAATGGTGCCGGAAAAACAACATTTTTTAATATGATTACAGGGGTATATAAACCAGACGAGGGAGAAATTTGGCTTGGAAACCAATCGCTTGTTGGTTTAAAGGCGCATGATATTTCAAAGCGCGGAATCGCTCGTACCTTTCAGAATATTCGTTTGTTTGGCAGTATGACGGTACTTGAAAATGTGATGGTGGGCTTGCATAATCATATCAAAGGCGGGCTGTTTGGAATATTGCTGAATGTACCGAGCATTCGCCGTGAGGAGAGGGAAGCGCAAAAGGAAGCCTATCGTTTGCTTGAATACGTTGGATTAGCGCAATTTTTGAATGAAGAAGCGCAAAATCTTTCTTACGGTGCGCAGCGCCGCCTAGAGCTCGCTCGCGCTCTTGCCGCAAAGCCAAAGGTGTTATTGCTGGATGAACCAGCAGCAGGAATGAACCCGAAGGAAACAAAAGAGCTGACAGAGTTAATTTATTGTGTGAGGAAGGAGTTTGATGTAACAATTATTCTAATTGAGCATGACATGAAGCTGGTTATGGAAATTTCTGAGCATATTATCGTTCTCGATCATGGAGAGAAAATTGCTGAAGGAGGGCCTCTCGACATCCGCAGCAACCCTAAGGTGATTGAAGCATATCTTGGAAAAAACGCGCTCGCGCAGTAAAGAACGGGAGGGATTTTATGTTACAGCTTGTAGACGTCCATGCATATTATGGCGGAATTCATGCATTAAAAGGATTGAATATGACAGTGGAGAAAGGAGAGATTGTTACGCTAATTGGCAGCAATGGAGCAGGAAAATCTACTACATTGAAGACAATTAGCGGACAGGTTATCCCTAAGACAGGAAAAGTGTTGTTTCATGGAGGGGATATTACGAAACAGCCGCCGCATCTTACGGCGCTGTCAGGAGTTGCGCACGTTCCAGAAGGCCGCCGCATTTTTCCTCGCTTAACCGTACTTGAAAATCTCGAAATGGGTGCTTTTTCTGTAAAGGATAAGAAGGTTATCAAGGACCGGATGGAGCGGGTGTTTCACTATTTTCCGCGTATAAAGGAACGGTTGAGTCAAAAAGGCGGAACGATGAGCGGCGGCGAGCAGCAAATGCTTGCAATCGGCCGTGCGTTAATGAGCCAACCGGATTTACTTATGCTAGATGAGCCTTCTATGGGACTCGCGCCGATTGTTGTAGAGCAAATTTTTGAAATCATTACGGAGTTAAACAAAGAAGGCATGACGATTTTACTTGTTGAGCAAAACGCCTATCAAGCACTTCAAATCGCACATCGCGGTTATATTATCCAAACGGGTGAAATTAAAATGGCTGGCTTGGGAAAAGAGTTAATCAATGATGATATCGTAAAAGAAGCATACTTGGCTTGACATAAGCATCCTCTCCGTGAATGGAGGGGCTGTTGGCTTTTGTAAAAAGGGCATTAAGAAAATAGCTGCTGATAAAACAAAGAGAAGTAGAATGTCTTAAGGAAGGAAGAAGATAATGGATTATCTTTTATTCGTATATGGAACGCTTCGAAAGGGGGAAAAAAATCATTATTTAATTCGCAAGGCGGAGTGTATAGAACAAAATGTATATATATTTGGATCGATGTATGATACAGGAGCTGGTTATCCAGCCATTCGGTTAGACGCCAGCCAGAAGGTATGTGGGGAATTGTATAGGATTGATGATGAGATGCTGCGGATAGTAGACCGTCTAGAGGGATATCGGCCTGAAAGAAACGAAAATTTGTATGAAAGAATACATATACAGGTCTTTGCAGAGGACAGGGAATACGAGGCTCTTGTATATGTTGCAGGCGCTTCGCTCAATGATTTAACAGACTGTATTCAGAGTGGAGACTGGGTGGAGTATAGGAAGAAGCGTATATGATTGGGCGATAAAGTTTGTACAAAAGCTTGTTTCTTCATATACTCTATGGTATGATAATGAAGCGATGAGCTGAATTGCATAAGTCGAAGAACATGCTTATAAAGCAAAACGTTTGGATGTGGCCTTACGGTTTTTCGCCGCAATACGCAGACGCCTATGTACATAGGCGTCTTTTTATTTTTGTATTAAAATTATTGAATTCAAAATAAAAAGTTTGTTATCTCTATCAACGGAATCTTCGCATTGGGGTTTTACTATGGCTCACCGTAAAAGGAAGAACATTACTGCTTTTATTAGATAAGGAATTTCATGTAAGCGTATTACTATCCATATTTGTTATAATTAGGTATAATTTTGATGCGGATTCATGTAAGCGGTTTAATAGAATTTGTGAAGGGAACTAATTCATGATGAAAAAATTTAATGTTGGTGTTTTAGGAATTGGGGATATTAGTGATGTTTACTTTAATAACTTAAAGAAGTATGACATCGTTAACGTGGTAGCATGTGCAGGGAGGGATCTTGAAAAAGCGCGTAAAAAAGCAAATCAACATAATATTCCAAAGGCATATGCAACTAGCAGAGAACTGATAGAAGATCCTGAAATAGATATTATTCTTAACTTAACTGTTCCAGAAGTCCACGCTCAGCTAACAATAGAGGCTCTACAAGCTGGTAAACATGTTTATACAGAGAAGCCATTAGGAGCAACCCTTGAAGAGGGTGAAAAAATTCTCGCTTTGTCTCAAGAAAAAGGTCTTTATGTAGGTTGTGCTCCTGATACCTTTTTAGGCGGACGTCTTCAAACTTGTAGAAAAATAATAGATGAAGGGAGAATCGGAGAGGTTATTGGAGCAAGTGCCTTTGTTGTTAGCCATGGTCATGAATGGTTTCATCCAAATCCAGAGTTTTTCTATAAACCAGGTGGAGGACCATTGCTTGATATAGGTCCTTATTATATAACGGCACTCTTATCTTTACTTGGACCAGTAAAAAGTTGCTGTGCTATGTCCAGAAGAACTTTTGATCAAAGAACTATTGAAAGTGAACCTAGACGAGGTGAAACCATTAAAGTTGAAGTAGATACACATATAACAGGAAATCTTGAATTTGTGAATGGCGCTATCGCAACGGTTATTACTAGCTTTGATGTTTGGGATTCAGAGCTTCCTAGAATAGAAATCTATGGTACAGAGGGAACAATTTGCATAAATGATATTGATCCTTTAGACGGACCAAACCTTTTTGGCGGACCTGTTCTTCTAAGAACAAAAGAGAACTACAGATGGAAAGGGCTTCCGAGACAAAGCTCATTCAGCGATTGGGAAGAAGTTCCAGTTATTCATCCGTTTAATGAAATCAGCCATCAAGAGAACAGTCGAGGAATCGGTCTTGTGGATATGGCATATGCCATTAGAGATCAAAGGGAAGAACGGGCGAGCGGAAAAATGGCGTTCCACTCTTTAGAAGTTATGGAGGGATTGCTGAAATCTGCAAAAGAAGGTTGTTTTTATCATGTAAAAAGTACTTTTGGGCGACCTGAACCGTTATCTATTGAGTTCCCTCAAAGTGAAGGATAGACAGCTTATCCGATAACACGGAAAACATGTGAAGCATCCTAATTAATGTTTATGTAAGTCACTAACATTATTACTAGGAAGCCTAAAGTGTTTTCCTTTTTTCATATATAAAGAAAGCTCGCTGATTGGCAAGTTGTCAGGCGAAGACAGAGGCGTAGCTGCACTTTATACTTTATTCCTAAAATTGCTCACTACGTCGAACAGTCTCCCCGCCAGAAATTTATGCTTTCTTAAAGCGCAAGGAAGGATTTATATGCTGAAACAGTTGCACTTGTTAAACACAGTGCTATATAATAGTATGGTCTAAAATTTGTGATTGGTAAGGTGCAATCTTGATCCCGCATTAAGATTGTCATAACATACATGGCAAAATCATTGCCAAATCTAGGTTTGTCTGGAGGAACACAATTTGATCCAAGTAAGTAATGTAAGTTTACGATACGGTGATAGAAAGTTATTTGATGATGTAAATATTAAATTTACGCCAGGAAATTGCTATGGTTTGATTGGTGCGAACGGTGCTGGGAAATCAACATTTTTGAAAATCTTATCTGGTGAAATTGAGGCAAATACAGGCGATGTAATTATTACGCCAGGCGAGCGTCTTGCTGTTTTGAAACAGAACCACTTCGAATATGAAGAGGTTGAGGTTCTGAAAACAGTTATTATGGGTCATACTCGTTTATGGAAGGTTTCTCAAGAAAAAGATGCCATTTACATGAAGGAAAATTTTACAGATGAAGATGGTATGCGCGCGGCAGAGCTTGAAGGTGAATTTGCTGAGCTGAATGGATGGGAAGCTGAGTCTGATGCAGCCATTCTTTTAAAAGGCTTAGGCATTGGCGAGGATCTTCACTATAAAAAAATGGCTGAACTGTCAGGTGCAGAAAAGGTAAAGGTATTGCTGGCGCAAGCTCTATTTGGTAAGCCGGATATTTTACTTTTGGATGAGCCGACGAACCACTTGGACATGAAGGCTGTTCGTTGGTTAGAGGATTTTCTGTTAAACTTTGAAAACACAGTAATCGTTGTGTCCCATGACCGTCACTTCTTGAATAAGGTGTGTACACATATGGCAGACCTTGACTTTTCTCGTATCCAAATTTATGTAGGTAACTACGATTTCTGGTATGAGTCCAGTCAATTGGCACTTAAAATCGGACAGGATGCCAACAAGAAAAAGGAAGAGAAAATTAAAGAACTTCAAGCGTTTATCGCACGCTTTAGCTCAAATGCATCAAAAGCAAAGCAAGCAACGTCTCGTAAGAAATTGCTTGATAAAATTACACTTGATGATATTCGACCATCCTCTCGTCGCTATCCGTTTGTAGGCTTTACGCCAAACCGTGAAGTCGGAAACGATTTACTGCGCGTAGAAGGCTTAACGAAAACGATTGATGGCGAGAAAGTGCTTGATAATGTAAGCTTTACGGTGAATAAAGGCGATAAAATCGCATTTGTTGGCCGCAGTGAAATTGCACATACAACATTATTTAAGATTTTATCAGGAGAAATGGAGCCGGATGCAGGTTCCTATAAGTGGGGCGTGACAACTTCTCAAGCGTACTTCCCACGCGATAACTCTGCTTACTTTGAGAATAGCGAGTTAAACCTAGTAGAATGGCTTCGTCAATTTTCTCCAGAGGATGAGTCTGAAAGCTTCCTTCGTGGATTTTTGGGCAGAATGCTGTTTTCCGGAGAAGAAGTGCTTAAAAAAGCGAGTGTATTATCCGGAGGCGAAAAAGTTCGCTGTATGTTATCGAAAATGATGCTCAGCGGTGCGAATGTACTTCTATTTGATGACCCAACGAACCATCTTGACTTAGAGTCTATTACAGCGCTCAACAACGGTTTAATTAGCTTTAAAGGTACAATGCTTTTCACATCACATGATCACCAGTTTGTTCAAACGATTGCGAATCGTGTAATCGAAATTACGCCAAACGGCATTATGGATAAGCAAACAACATTCGATGAGTATCTAGAAAACAGCGAGTTGCAAAAAACAGTAGAACAAATGTATGCATAGATAGTACAAGATTACAAATCAGAAGAGTGATTCTATCTGAGCTATGTAATTGCAGGAAGGCACCTTATTTATAGGTGTCTTTTTTGCACTGTAGGAAAGTATATATTTCTAGCTAGAAATGATTTGACGTAGTCAGAAATTTTAGGAATACAGTATAAGTAGGGCCTCTGTCTTCGCCCAAGAGCAGGGCTCGCCAATCAACGAGTTTTCTTTGCATGTTCTGAAAGGTATCTATTCCTTTAGCTAAGTAAGTTTGCGCTTATGCCTACCAAACTACAGAAGGTTTATCAGATGAATTTCCCTGCGATTTAAGGAATACATATTATGAGGGTATATGCTTTGATAAGGAGAGGATGGAGAGCGCATGTTGCATAAGGTGGAGGCTGAAATTAACCGAATTGTGAATGTGTTTTTTCAGGATCAATCACCAGATGGATCATGGAACTATCCGTTTGAGACTGGTATCGTATCAGATTGTTATATGATTATCTTATTGCGAACATTGGAAATCAAGGATGAAGAATTGATTAAGGCGTTAGTCGGGAGAATTATGGGCAGGCAAGAACAAAATGGGGCGTGGAAGTTATTTCGTGATGAGGAGGAGGGAAATATAACCGCTACGGTGGAGGCGTATTATGCTCTTCTTTATTCGGGTTATCGAGATAAATACGACAAGAACATGCAAATGGCGAGACAATTTATTTTATCTAAGGGCGGCGTTGCAAAGACGCATATGTTTACAAAAGTTATGTTAGCTATCACCGGACAATCTGACTGGCCGAGTGATTTTCCTGTCCCGATTGAAGTGATACTGCTTCCGGCGTCATTTCCAGTCAGCTTCTTTGATGTGTCTATATATGGCAGGGCAAACCTTATTCCGATTTTAATTCTTGTCCATCATCGATTTAGCATAAAAACAAAGCATGCTCCGGATATATCTGATTTGTTTCAGGAGAGCGAGGTTCTCTTTGTAAAAAATATCGATTGGAATGAAGATCGAGAGTTCAAATGGCAATCTGTTTTAACACTAATGAAACAAGGAATGGGAATATTCCAAAATTTACCGGCGCAGCTCCGCTCGATGGCATTAAGGCGAGCAGAGCAATATATGATAGAGCGAATTGAACCAGACGGAACATTTTATAGTTATTTTAGCTCAACCTTTTTGATGATTTTTGCTTTATTGGCTAGGGGTTATTCAAAAAGTGATCCGATCATCACTCATGCAATTCAGGGATTAAAATCGATGGTTTGTCAAATTAGAGGGGATCTGCACGTACAATATACAACGGCAACTGTTTGGAATACAGCGTTAATCAGTTCTGTTTTGCAAGGAGCAGGAGTTCCTTCTTCAGCAAAGGTGATTCAACAAGCGGATCAATATGTACTTTCCCGTCAGCATTCTAAATATGGAGATTGGGCGATTCGTAATCCCAATACAAAGCCAGGCGGCTGGGGATTTTCAAACATTAATACGATTAATCCTGATGTGGATGACTCAATCGCTGCTCTAAGAGCGATGCGGGTGTTTGCAACAGAACAGGATCCTTATCACGAGTCATGGGACCGAGGGATCAATTGGGTCATTTCTATGCAAAATGATGATGGTGGATGGCCTGCGTTTGAAAGAAATGCTAATAAACCATTTCTTACTTGGTTGCCTCTTGAGGGAGGGGAAGACATTCTGATGGATCCTTCAACGGCTGATATAACGGGGAGGACATTGCAGTTTCTTGGGGATTGCACACTTTTGAACAAAAATCATCAAATCATTAAACGTGGAGTAGACTGGCTATTAAATAATCAAAAAGAAGATGGCTCCTGGTATGGACAATGGGGAAGCTGTTATATTTACGGGACGTGGACTGCTGTAACAGGAATGTCTGCTATAGGTATGCCAGCAGCTGATCCTGCTATTCAAAAGGCGGTGAATTGGCTGCATGAAATCCAGAATCCGGATGGAGGATGGGGAGAATCTTGCAAAAGTGATATAGAAAAACGGTATGTGCCATTAGGGGCAAGTACGCGTACACATACTGCATGGGCGCTAGATACCCTGCTTATGACTTCAACTCAGGTTACGCCTGCAATTGAGCGGGGTGTAAGATTTCTAATAGATGGAAAGCAAGAGGATTGGGCTGCAGACTATCCAAAAGGAAGAGGGGTAGCAGGAATATTTTATATCCATTATCATAGTTATGAATATATTTGGCCGTTATGGACACTAGTTCGCTATAGGCAGAAATATAGTCCGTAACTTAGTTAAATAAAACAAGCATAACTTAGTAGCTATGCTTGGGAACTCTTCATTTTGTATGACTGTTATTTTCGATATCAGTTTCTGGTTGTCCATATAATCCGTTCATGGCTTGCTCATCCATATCCAGACCAATGGCAGCTTCACTTCGATTTCGATGCGGATTTTTATCCTGAGTATCACTCTGTTCTTCTTTTCTAGAGTATGGGTTATTCATAGCTATCACCTCCAATTTTTAAAATGCCCAAACCATGCAATCAGTATGCAAACTTGGCATACTGATCTCAGTAAAGTTCAATGGAGGGGTATGTATAATTTTGAGCATAACAAAAAGGCTTCGGGTGAGGAAGCCTTTTTGTGTAGGGTTATTCAGATAAACAAGGCTGTTCTTTTACCTTATTTAATATTCGCTCGGTTTAATAAGCTAAGCTGAATAACGCATGAATATGTGACATGTAACGAACATTGCTCGCTTCCTTCATTAAAGTTGCTGGAAGTCCTTTGAGCTGAGTGGAACTCGCTCCAATTGTAGCTACAGCATCTTTACGGCCGAGGCTCGCAAGTGTTCCGGAGTTAATTGGGCTAAACTCTTCAAAAGTTTTGTTTTCTAGGTATGCATATAGATTGTAGCCGATTTGTTCTCCCATCTGCCAAGCAATTTGTGCAGTTGGTGGGTATGGACGACCATCTGGAGCAAATAACACAGCACAGTCACCTGCAACGAATACATCTTCATGAGATGTGGATTGAAGATAATTGTTCACAGTTGCACGTCCGCGATTCACTTCAAGGCCAGATTCTCCTACTATAGGGCTGCCTTGTACTCCGCCTGTCCAAACGAAAGTATTCGCTACAATCTGCTGACCATCTTTTAGGTCAACTACATTTCCAGCAACATTTGTAACAGGAAGACCTAATAGGAACTGAACACCGCGTGCTTCTAAGCTAGTCTGTGCACGTTCAATAAGTACATCCGGTAGAACTGGAAGAATTTTTGGACCTGCCTCTACAAGAAGTAACTTCACTTCTTTAGGATCGATTCCGTAGCCTTTAGCAAGCTTAGGAAGCTTGTCCGCAATCTCACCAACAAGCTCAACGCCTGTTAAGCCGCCGCCGCCGATTAAAATAGTAGCATCAGCCTCATTTTTCGTTTTCGCATATTCACGAAGGCGATCCTCGATATGTTGGTAGATGTTGTTAGCATCTTCTACTGACTTTAACACAAGGCTATGTTCTTCAAGTCCTGGAATACCAAAGTAAGCCGTTTTGCTTCCTAATCCGACAACAAGAGCATCGTATGTTAAAGTAGAGCCATCTGAAAGCTTTACCTCTTTTTTATCTACTGAGAAAGAATCCACTTTTGCAATTTTAAGGTCGATATCCTTTCCTTTGAAAAGCTTCTTCAATGGGATAGAGATCGCTGGCTCAGCAATGCTTCCTGCTGCAAGACGGTGCAACTCCGTGATAATTTGGTGTGTTGGGTATTGGTTTACTACTGTAACTTGTGCATCAGCCTTGCTTAAATATTTGCGAACATTTAAAGCTGCTAGAAGTCCGCCATAGCCGGCTCCTAAGATGACAATATGCTTTGACATAGTTTATCCTCCGTCCTTACTGATCAAAATGTAAAAGAATTATTTTTGGATACTTTGTTCTTTGCTAACTTGAAGAAAAGCGTTTACAAAACGGAATAGTTTCTGTACTTGAGGGTCTTTCAGCATTTTTAAAAGACCAAACAGACCAATTACTTCATTGCTCTCTTCAGCACGATCCTTCGCTTCGATAGCAGTAGCTGCAATGTTCTTCACAGTATGTGTTACAGGATCCATAATTTCTTGAATCGCTCCAACTGTATCGCTTTTCAATACTTCATCAGTAGCGACTGATTGGGCAAATTCATAAGACTTAGTCAATATGCCTACAAGTTCAGTCAATTTTGGCAACTGTTCGATTAAAACAGTTAGGGACTGCTGAACCTCTGGTTTTAATAGCTGATCCAGTACATCAAGCTGTTCCAGATTAGCAGATACATTCGGCAATTCTTGTGTTTCTTTTGTTTGAGTCATTGTTCCTGACATATCCGATTCTCCTTTTTAAAAACAATATCGCTTGCATTTGATAATGAAAGAAAAAGACCTATCCCCCGTAGGGCTCCCAAGCTCTTAAGAGTTCGAGATAATTTTTGGTGGTTCAAAAATTTAGAAGCATCAAAATAAATCTTAAAATAAATCTTGCAATAAGTCTACTTTTAAATTTATTATTTCCCGATAAAAATTGAATTATGTCAGATTTTTGAACAAATTGAAAACCTATTGAAAATCGTTAAGGGATACGAAAATCACCTAGCCGTTATTAGAACATAATTTTAATTTAGAGAAAAATGTGCAAGCATATCGAAATGCTTGAGGTGTCTCTTTATATTTTTCCGTATGAACGGATTTATTATTTAGTTTGGATGTTAGTTGATTTTGCACCCCTGTTACATGCCAATCCTCCAGCTTGGTAAATAGTATGCGATAAGTTCTTGATAGGGGGAGCAGACGCCCTGTATATCCAATATTTACCTTAATTAATATAGTATGTTTAATATATAAGATACACGTAACAATCTGTTTTTTACAAAGGTTCGGTGCAGGCGACATTAACGTTTTACAGTCCTTCTACATACAATGGAATCGGAGGATGGAAAGGAGAGGGTGATGGACGTGTCCTGTATGATTCATATTCATTCCATTAAAATCAATAACATGGCCGGCAATTCTTCCCTTAATATTGGTTCAGCTTTTCATAGCAACCCCGCTGCAACGGCTCATAAACAGGCGGATCCAGCTCCTAGTGACCAGTCTCATATAGTCGGGAGTGACAAGAAACGCCGTGAGGAGCTCGTATGGAGAATTGGCGAGGGGTTAGGGATAACGGAGAAACAATAGCGGAAAATCATAGGAAAGAGCAGTGTGGTTTTGAAAAGATACTATCACCTCCTGATGCCCTAATCCAAAAAAAGGCGCAGGAATTTATGTTTGGACGCGACCTTTTTGTGGACTAGCTGCAGAATGATTCGATACATACGGATGATATCAATGTATTCCTAAAATTTCCTAATAGTATGGAGAAAAGAACTTCCTTGTGGAAAGAAGTTCTTTTCTCTTTTACATAGAAAAAGGATGGATGAGACATACTGGAATATACAGAAATTGGATATTTTATACAGGAATAGGAGGGCACAAAATATGAAAGGGAAAAAGTTATTAGCTAGTATAGCTTTAACTTTGGCAGCCAGCCTCGCTTTAGCTGCATGTGGCGGAAACAATGCAGATAAGCAGGAAACGCAGGGAGAGCTAGCTAAAAAGCAAGTGTTGAACCTGTTAGAAGCGTCTGATATTCCGTCGATGGATACTGTAAAGGCGACAGATCAAGTTTCCTTTATTGTAATGAACAATGTAATGGAAGGGCTATATCGTCTCGACAAGGATCAAAAGCCAACACCGGGTGTAGCTGAATCATATACCAAGAGTGAAGATGGAAAGAAGTATACCTTTAAGCTTCGTAAAGATGCTAAATGGTCTAACGGTGATCCTGTAACAGCAAACGATTTTGTGTTTGCCTGGAAGCGTGCGGTGAATCCGGCGACCGCTGCTGAATATGCCTATATTATGTTTGATATAAAAAATGCAAAAGCAATTAATGAGGGAAAAGCACCTGTCGATTCCTTGGGTGTCAAGGCAGTAGATGAGCATACATTTGAGGTGGAATTGGAAAATCCGATTCCTTATTTTCTGGAGTTAACTTCTTTTGCTACGTTTTACCCACAAAACGAGAAATTTATCAAACAGCAGGGGGAGCAATTTGGCAAAAAGGCTGAAACAATTGTTTACAATGGGCCATTTGTACTAACGGATTGGAAAACAGAGCAAGGATGGACTTACAAGAAAAATGTTAATTATTGGGATAAAGACTCCGTCAAGCTCGATCAAATTAATGTTAGTGTCGTCAAAGAACAAGGAACAATGGTGAATTTGTATGAGTCTGGTCAAGTAGACCGCACAGGCTTAACAGCTGAATTTGTGGACAAGTATGCATCTAGCGATGAGTTCCACACATCGAAGGATATGTCTATGTATTTCTTGCGGTTCAACCAAAAGCGTCTTGGGGAAAACACGCCTTTGGCTAACTTGAAGGTTCGGCAAGCGATTAGCTTAGCACAGGATAAAGAAGCATTAGCAAATGTATTGCTAAACAATGGTTCAACAGCAGCTTACTTTTTGGTTCCGGCTGAATTTGTTACAGATAAAAAGGGAAACGATTTCCGTAACATAAATGGAAATATGAATAAAACGAATGTGAAAAAAGCGAAAAAGCTATGGGAAGAAGCAAAGAAGGAGCTTGGTACAGACAAACTTACATTGGAGTTTTTAAACTATGACAGTGACAGCTCCAAGAAGGTCGGCGAGTATTTGAAGGAGCAGCTGGAGAAGAATCTGCCGGGGTTAACGGTAAACATTAAGCCGCAGCCGTTTAAGCAAAAGCTTGATTTGGAAACAAAGGGTGACTATGATTTCTCCTTCTCTGGCTGGGGGCCGGATTATCCAGATCCAATGACATTCATCGATTTGTTCGTAACTGGTGGAGCTCATAATCAAATGGGGTACTCGAATGCGAAATACGATGAACTTGTAGCAGCAGCTAAGGGCGAGCTTCTAACAGATACAAAGGCGCGCTGGGAGGCACTGGCGAAAGCGGAGAAATTATTATTTAAAGATGCAGCAATTTCTCCGTTATATCAAAAAGGTGTAGCTTTCGTACAGCGCCCGTATGTAAAAGGGATTGTAGAACATAATTTTGGCGGTGACTATTCTTATAAATGGGCTTATGTGTTAGAGAAAGAAGAAGCAAAGTAAACAAAAGGCAGAGGACAGATAGGTTGTTCTTTGCCTTTTATATTGCACTTTATCTGGTCTTCACAGCAGTGCAATGCTTTTTCTCACATTTTTTTCTTTTTAGGAATACATATGCAGTAAACCATAGTGAGGAGACTGTATATGTACTCGTACATTGACTTACTTGCCTTAATTGGAGTAGGAAGCGCTCATCCGGGCGGGTTTGCGTTAACGAAGTATTTATTGCAGCATATTCCCGTTCACTCTACAGCTTGTGTATTAGATGCTGGCTGCGGAACGGGACGCACAGCCGCGTATATTGCCAAAACATACGGCTGCTCTGTTACAGGAATCGATAGCCACCCTATAATGCTGCAAAAAGCTGAGAAGCGTATGAATAAAGAAGGTGTTACTGTAAAGCTTGTGCATGGAAGCGTAGAGGAGATGCCTTTTGCATCCCAATCTTTTTCACATGTAATGTCTGAATCAGTCATTGCTTTTACAAATATCAATAAAACGCTTAGAGAGCTGCGCCGCGTTCTTCAGCCTGAAGGTACTGCGGTGTTGCTGGAAATGACTGTAGAACGACCATTATCCACGCAGGAGAAAGAGGATATTGCTTCCTTATACGGCACAAAAGAAATTTTAACCGAGGAAGAATGGATGAGGCAGCTGCAGGAGGCGGGATTCTCGCATGCAGAAATAATGGGAGGCGGAACTATAGAGCAGCAAATGCATTTGTATGCAGACCTGCCTGACTGGGATTTATCGCCGCAAATCGAGCCGAGTGTATACACAGTATGGGCTCAGCATGAAGCGATTATTAGAACGTACGGTCATCTGCTTGGGCATCGTGTATTTCTATGTAAACCTTAGAGTGTTCTTTTGCATTGTTTCGGCTCTTTTTTGTCAGTCTGTCCGTATTTCCCATAAAGAGGGCAGACTGAGCCTGCCCTTTTGCCTAGAAGAAAAATAACGCAGCAAGAGCGATGCCGATAATAAAGCCAAACGCAAATTCGATGACAGCACCTGCACCGAAGTCACATTCATAGTCATAGCCGTAATCGCGGCCGAAATCGTCATAGCCGTTGTAGCCGAAGCCGAGATCGAATGCGCGCGAGTCCATTGGCTCAAGCCATACACTTTCGTCAGTGACGTCTACAACTCGCCCTAGATGGACTTGACCATTAATATCGTGGATGCGGACAACCTTGCCGTGGTATTGGCAGCATAAGCTATAGCATTGCTTAGGATTCATGAGGATCCCCCCTTTTCGTAACAGTATATGAACTTGTACAAGCTTTGCCTGTGCGACTTCACTAGTAAGAAGCTGCCGAACTAGAAAAGAAAGTTTTCTCATATCTTTCAGGGGTGGCGATTCTTTGTTCAGACGAATATCTTCTAGAAAACAGGAAAACCTACCGTTAGAAGAAAAAGGGTAGGAGGAGTTTACAGTGAATGGGTCTGATGTATTTCAAGTATATGAAGTTCCATGGAACGATTTTACCGATGCGCTGCGCAGCGAAATGAAGGAGCAGATTGGCGCTGACATTGTTGACCGGATTGTTTGCGATTTAGAAGACGGCTTTGAAGTATACACATATATTCAGGGGGATTTGGATTTTGATTTGAAAGATGCATTGGAGCGAAAGTATGGCACAGATGCCGCACTTCCAAATGTGTTAACCATTATGCTGTTATCGGAGATTTACAACACACCAGAGGAGAATATTCGTCTTCATGCTGATCATAAGCAAAATCCAGTTGTAGAGGTATACGTGAAACAATAAGAAGCATGAATACGGATGGGTTTGTCTATGAAAGGGACCTGATGGGGGTCACCTTTCTTTTTTGCTCTTCAATTACGTCTAAGCAGAATGATTTTAAGTTTACATAATAAAATTATCGTATATATCATTTCCTGAAAAATACAGGCATGTATCATCAATGAGTTATGTAAATGAATTACAAGATTTAGTGTAGTAGGTGACAGCCATATCTTGATAGTTTATATAGAAAATGTACTTTCCTAAGCTTATTTATGGAGTCTCAGTATGAATTTTAACGAAAATATCTACTGGCTAAGCAAATTTTAGCATGATTTCTTAGAAACGATTTAGTTTTGCGGCTATGTTGGTGTATATCACAGGCTCTTTGTTCGATTTAGAATATATCAGATTATGTAAATACAAAAGCCCTTCAGACCAGTTTAACCAGAGGGCTTTTTTGCATTGTACGAAAGTATAGCATTTTTGAGTGTTTATCATTTTGGATCCGGGTAGTACATCAGTAGAAAAAAGCTTGCTAATTTTTTTGAGGAATTTATATACTTATGTGCGATTGTTCCTGTAAATTGCAGGCCATCTCCTGAAACCAGTTCATGTTGCTCCCCTTCAAGATCAACGGTCAGTTCCCCCTCTTTTATTAATATATACTCTTCTCCTAAATGTGTTTTTGAGTCATGTATGCATCCTGGCTCAAGGCTCACTATGTAAATTTCAAACTTTTTTTCTGGATCATAAGGAAAAAAAGGATAGACAATATACTGTCCTTCATTATCTGTAAGAGTCTCTAATTGTTCCATTTCTAGTGGTTCGGAATATGACTTTACCCCAACCTGTGTTAAAGTGGCTGTCTTACGTACCGGTTTGTATTCTTACAGCTCTTGTAGTAGAGAATTTTATTATTCAAACTGACCATTCTTTAAAAATTAACTGGCCAGTTATTATCGTGATCATCCCTACTCTTTTGATTGCAATCCGAACAAAAAGCTTGTCAATTACTGTCGTTAGTGGTGTCGTTTTAATGGCTGTCTTACGATTTATTGTTTCATAGCAATCATGATAATGTATATAAGCCTCTGATAATAATTTTTAAGTTAATATATATTGATGATAGAGTTTAATATGTAAGCTTTCCGAATTCCCAAAAAAACTAAAATAGGAATTATCATTTCCTGCTATCACTCATTATACTAAAGAAAACTCGCCGATTGGCGAGCCCTGCCTCAGGGCGAAGACAGAGGCGTAGTTGCCCTTATACTTTATTCCTAAAATTTCTCGCCACGTCGAATTGGCTTCCAGCTAGAAATTTATACTTTCTCAAAGTAGAACATAAAAGCCCTTTAGGTTAACCAAAGGGCCTTTAGTATTCTCCTAGATATATTAACTCCCAATAATAAAAAATTATCTCAATTTCACATGCATGGAGTATGCAGGATGCGTTCTTTTTAGTCAATTCAATTATGGACAATAACACCAACTTCTATGAAAATATCCTAAAATAAAGACAAATAAATACGAAAAATAAGTGCATAGTATCAAACGCTATCTACTAAGAAAACTCCTCAAAACATAAGTCATATATCCACTGGGACATCATAGATTTAAACATAGGACTATCCTATGGTAAAGGTGGCGAGCCATCATGAAAAAACAGCTGATAGCCACATGCATCTTATTGTTGTTGTTTTCTCTGTTGCCCATCCAAGGATTAGCAGAGAAGGAGGGACCAAAGAAAAGAGCGGTTGCGCTTGTATATGATGATTCGGGCAGCATGAGAAACGGAAAAGATCGTTGGAAGTATGCGAGTTATGCACTGCAAAGCTTTATTGGATTGTTAGATGAGAGGGATTCTTTTTCATTCATTCCGATGAGTCGGCCTTCCCAGGAAATAACGATGGATCTTTCAAAGGCGAAGAGGCAAGAGGAAATTGACAGCATTCGTCAATGGAATCAGTATAAAAATACACCGTTTACAGCAGTGGAAACGGCGATAGCTTCCATAAAACGACAGGTTGCAGCGGATGCAAATGGCGAATTTTGGTTGATTGTGTTAACGGATGGTGCTTTCAACGAATTGGAGTCGCCCCAAAGTGCGCAATACGATGCAAATAAAAAAAGAATTACTGACACAATGCGGTCTTTTGCGGCGTGGATGGAAGGAAAAAACGCGTCAGTCCATAGCGTTTTAATTACAATGGACCAGGATTTAAGTGCTGAGGAGAAGGCGCAAATGGATGCCTTTCAGCAAATTTGGCAGGATACAATGAATGGGATGGTGCTTACGGCAGGAGAAGAGGATGGAATTATTAAAAGTGTTGATCAAGCAGCAGCATTGATTGCGAATCGAGATCCATTTTCCGGCGCTGAGGATTATGTTCAGGTGAAGCGGGACGGCGAAAAGTTGAAGGTATCGACCCCCTTCCCGCTCAGACGGCTCACGATAGTCCAGCAGACGAACGGGCAGGAACAGCTGCCGCGTCTTGAGGAAGCAAATACACCATCACTTCGAATCGACGGTCCGTTTCAAACGGAGACACCCGAAAATAATATGATTACCGGTTCTATCATTCATGTTGTACCGAAAACCGGAGATGTGATGAAGCCGGGCGATTATGAATTACAGTTTCAAGGAAATGTTTCCTCATCAGTGAGGTGGAAGGTTCTTGCTGAACCTGCTCTTGATTATACAATGCATGTATATAAGAAAGAAGAGAATCGCCTGGTTGAGGCAAAGGATGGGCTGTATGCGGGCAGTACGGTTGTAATCGAGGCAAAACCAAACGATTTGCCTGTAGATGCGCTCTATTTTTCTTCGTCAATTGAGTATAATGGCAATTCTGCTTCTATGAGGTGGAATGAGAAGCGCAAAGCCTTTCAGTACGAAATAAAATTGAGTGCGGCGCCAGTGCGCGGCAGTATCCATATGAATATAAAGGGATTTTACCGGCAGTCAAAAGAGTTTCGTATTACCCCTGTACCGAAGCCAAAGCTTTCTATCGCTGTTCTAACAAATGATTGGAACGAAAGAGTGAACCATTTAACAGAAAGCAAACCGATTATCATCCAACCGCTGTTGAATGGAAAAGAGATGAAAGATACTGAGGTAGCTAGACTTTTAGAATCAGCCTCTGTCACTTTTAATAAACATATAAACTACGAATGGAAGCAGCATGGAAATCAGCTTTATTTATATCCGCGTCCGTATATCTCTGACACGTTAAATTTTACAGATACGGGTTTAGTAGAGGCAACGATTTCGTTACGGGATCCAGCATTCGAGGAGGTAAAACAAAAGGTTACGCTCAGAATCGAGGATGTTTCCTTTTTTGAGAGGTATGCTGTTATTTTTCGTTTTATTATTCCAGTCGGTGCAGCAGCTCTTGTTGTGTTTATCATTTTGGTAGGATGGGTGGTACGGCCGCGCTTTCAAAGGAAGGGATTAATCTATTATGAGTTGGACCAGTCAATCTCTGAGGATTGGATTCACGAGGCGGAGCCGCAGCTTCTTCGCAATCCTTGGTGGCGTCACTATCTAGGGATTCCGTATCGCAGTGAGCGGCGAACTGTCCAATCTATTATCTTCATTGCCAAAAAAGGTACAAAGGCTGTTTGGATTGCGAAGGAGTCACAGGTGGAAGGCATGATGATTGATGGTTCATTTTTAGAGGAGGGGGAGATCGGCAAAGAGCATAAAACCTTGTACCCAAATGAAACGGTTGTGATCGATAAGGGATACGGTAAGGAAGTATACCGCTATGAATGTGACTAAAAGGGGTGTGGTAAGCATGAACATGCAGGTTCCTACAATTCTCATCGGCCTCGGCGGCATCGGCAGCACCATCACTCATAATGTATATGAAAAAATTCCAAGCGATGCAAAGAAACGCGTGGCGATGCACGTGTTTGATACGGATATCCATACTGTAAGCAAGTTCCAGCATATTCGAAAATTCGTGACGCAAACAAGTTCGAGTAAAACACCAAGAGAGTACATTGCGGAGGATCAAACTATTACCGATTGGTTTCCACATGACCCGACGATTTTAGACAAACCGCTTACAGACGGGGCAGGGCAGCTTCGCGTCATTTCCCGGCTTGCGCTGCGGGCAGCAATGAAGGACGATAAGCTAACGAGCTTTTGGCAGGAAATCGAAAAAATTTTTCCAGTAACGACTGACACGACAGAGTATGGGGTCCGAGTTATTATTATTACTTCACTTGCTGGTGGGACCGGATCAGGCATGTTTTTACAAATTGCTTTATATTTACGGGAAATGCTTCGGAAAAAGCTGCATCATAATAATATTCTCATCCGTGGTGCTTTTTTGATGCCGGATGCTTTAGTGAAAACGAGAACAATTAGTGCCAAGGAATATGAATCTGTGCAGGCGAATGGCTATGCATCGTTAAAAGAGCTTCATGCTATTACGCTTGGCTCAACAGGGGAATTATCCCAGCGCGGCGGCGTGACAATTGAATTGGAATATCGTCCTGATCAAGTAGATGAAGAGGGGCGCACCAATCATATTATTACGCAAAAGCATTTGCCATATAATTATTGCTTCTTATACGACTATGAAAATTTGCATGGTCATCATTTACAAAGTCTCTCAGATTATATGGAGCAAATGACAAATACGATTTACTTGCAGCTGTTTAGCCCTCTTTCCTCTAACCATTTTGCGCAAGAGGATAACCAAATTCAGCAGCTCGCCGATTCGAACGGAAAGGCGCGCTATTGCGGGGCCGGGGCGGCAAGGATCATTTATCCGTATGAGCATGTGCTCGAATATAGCGCGTTAAAATGGGCGGTGCAGGGGCTCGATGAGTCATGGCTTCATCTTGATAAGCTGTATGAGGAAAAGAAGCTGCGCTATGAGCAGGATGTGCGCCGCGGCATTCAGCGCGAGAAGCCGGAGCGCGGCAAAAGCTTTTTAGAGGATTTAGAGCATTTAGCAAATCGGCCGGAACGTGCCCATCCGTTTTATCGGAGCATTTACCAGGAAACACGTGAAGGGGCAGAAGCAGGCAAAAGCGGCCTCTCAAAAACAAAACAGTTTTTAGAAGCAGTTGAGAGCTATATTCAGCGTACAATCCAAAAAGATGAGGAGCTAAATCGTCTCCAGCGGGAATGTAAAATTTCGACAGCAAAGCTAAAGATACAGGATCAGATAAAGGGGGAGGTTGCCCGTCTGGATCATGCGGTACGGCTATACGCGTACAGCATTCCGAGTCGTGTGCATGATCATGTTACAACACTTGTGTACGATATGATGGAGTCTGATCAGTTTTCTCCAGTCGGGTCCGAGGGGCAGTCCTATCAGCTGAATACATGGTTTTTGAAACGTCCGTCTCCTGTCCATCCGGTAGCTGCGCGGTTTATGCTGTATGAAATTCGCAAGCTGCTCTCAGAGCGGATGAGACGTCTGCAGGAAAATAACGAACAAAAGCGGACAATGATTCAAAACTATGATAAAAAATTTAATGTTGGAAATATTGATGGGACTGTGACTGCAGTGCGGCGCATTGAGCTGGCAGAGCAGCAAGGGTGGTTTGGTAAGTTGTTTTATAATGAGCAGAGAGCCTTTCGTAAGGAGTTTCAGGACATTATTACGCAATATGTACACAAGCTGAACGAGTACCGAAAGGAAATGCTGCTTGAGCTTGTCTATCAATCGTTATATCAGGCGATTGATAAGATGATTAAGCATTGGGAACGCTTTTTTGATAATTTATATGAGACGAGGGAAAGCTTGCTCTTAGAAATTCAGAAGCGTTCAAAGGAGTTTGAAGGAAAAACAAATCCGACGAATGTGTACGTACTCGCTGAACAGGATATGCAGGAGAAGGTGTGGAAGCAAATTTATCAGAGTGTAGATAACGGACTGCTGCCGCATGAAATTTCTAGTGAAATTTATTTAAGCCTATATCGCGCATATTGCCAAGAGGAGAACGGAGAAGAGAAGATAAAGGAAAAGGTTGAGGACTTTTATCGCATCCATATTCTCTCCTATTGCCGGAAGGAGCTGCGTACGCGTTATCGGGATAAATTGGATTTTACCATTATTGAGGCGCTGCGGAAAGAAGCGGACTTTTATAATGAGGATCGGGAGGAATATGTAAAAAGAAAGATTGACGACCTTGTACATTTAGCGAGTCCGTTTATCCCGAAGGTTCCGCATCATCGTGAGCTGCAGTATTGGGGCATCCATCCGAATGTAAGGCGCGATGTGAGCGATGAGCTGCTTCAGCAGGTGTTTCAAGAGAAGGAAACAGTCGATGCTGCATTTTCACCATATGAAATCATTTGCTACCGCGCTCATTACGGCTTGTCTCTTCAGGATTTCCCCAAGCTGTCGTCAGGGCATTCGCATAATGGGTATGAAGATAGCAAGGGGGACTATTTTCAGGCATATTACCGCCGCATTAACAAGCTGAACATTCGGAAATCAAATTTAACGCCGCATCTTGATAAGTATTGGCATTTACCAGCGTTTATGCCGGATTTGAACGCCACCCAAACGAAAATGGATTATGAAAAGTGTAATCGCGCTTATTTGTATGCATTCATATATCGCTGGATTAGCCTCGTAAGGGTGGAGGAGCAATTTGTCTATCAATATAACGGAGTTGGGCGCAGCTTTCTCATTCAGTCGATGGGGAAAAATGTAACATACGAAGGCTATAAGCTGCATCGGGCCCTTTTGCATAATCCGTTTATATATGAAAACATCATTACCCGCTTTGAACAAGAGCATGAAAAAGCGCTGCAAATGGGAGGTCATTTGTACACACATCCGTTTTTAATCGGAGCACAGGATGTACGATGGCTGAAAAAGGAGTTTATCCATAATATACTCGATGTTGTGTTGATGTACGGAAGCGAAGCAAAGCGGGATGGGACGCTCGAGGAAACATCAGATGAACTGCTGCGATTATTGCTTGATGAGATTGTACAATACTTTAAAGCTTATTACGGGGCAGGCGCCGAAGCAATGGCGAGAAAAGAAGCAGCAATTTTTACGGAGCAGTTATGGAATCGTTCCTATGCAAAAGAGTTTGTCGATGAAAACAGCGCTTCCTATAAAAAATGGATTCATATGCTTGGTGTGCAGGAGGAGATAGTAGAAGAAGAAGAGGAACTTGCATAAAAGCAAGTCTGTTTTGCCACCCTTTTAGATAGAACAACTGAAAGAGGGTGTTTTGTATGGCGTTAGATGATGATAACAATATGTATCTCGGCGGCAGCTTTAATACAGGTCTATTAAATAGTGTTGTGATTCCAAGTGCAATAGATACTAAATTTGGCTTAAACCATGATGCGTATGATGTATATGTAAATGAACGATATATCGGGAAGAAAACACTGCTTGTGCAGGGGGAAAGCATAGGTGATGTAGGGGACTTCTTGCATAGCCGAGGCTTTACTGGGTTCACCACCTCCCTAGATGGAGATCACTATCAAATCCGTACAGAGGGGGATGACGAGCAGGAAATTGTTAATCACATAGAAGTATATCTACAAAACCGATAGCATACAGGATATTCCTGTATGCTTCTTTTTGTGGTATAGTCGTTAGATGCGCAAAGGAGGGGATTGGTGTGATGTGGCTATATATAATCGCCGTGAATATCTTGGCGTTTTCTTTCATGGGAATTGATAAAAGAAGAGCAAGAGCAGGATTGCGGCGCATCCCCGAACGAAGCTTATTTATGACGGCGATAGCTGGTGGAGTATTTGGGATATGGATCGGTATGTACACATTTCGGCATAAAACCCGCAAACGGGCATTTGTAGTTGGAGTGCCTCTTCTTGCCCTTCTTTTTCTAGTCATTGTATTGCAAATGTAAGGCGCATCATTTTTCTTACGCAATATATTTCGCTATAATGAATGCGATGATACTTAGGAGGGATGATGTGTGGAGCAGTCTAAAAAGCAGGAAGTGATTCAGAAGCTGACATCGATGCAATATAAGGTTACACAGGAAAATGGTACAGAGCCACCGTTTCAAAATGAATTTTGGAGCCATAAGGAAGAAGGACTGTACGTGGATATTGTGTCAGGAGAGCCACTGTTTAGCTCGTTAGAAAAATATGATTCCGGCTGTGGTTGGCCGAGCTTTACAAAGCCGCTTCATAATGAACGGATTCAGGAAAAACGGGATCTTAGCCATGGAATGATTCGTACGGAAGTGCGCAGTGCAGAGGGAGACTCTCACTTAGGCCATGTGTTTAACGATGGACCGCGAGATCAAGGCGGTTTACGATACTGCATCAATTCAGCAGCGCTCCGTTTCATTCCGAAAGCAGAGCTCGAGAAAGAGGGCTATGGAGAATATAAAAAGCTGTTTGAATAAGAAAAGCGGACATCGCCCTGAAAAGTTATACTTTATCTTGTAAAGAAAACTCGCCGATTGGCGGGCCCTGCCCTTGGGCGGAGACAGAGGCGTAGCCCTACTTATATTGTATTCCTAACATTTCCAACTACGTCGAATGGCTTCTAGCTGGAAACCTATATTTTCTTAAAGCATAAGAAAATATAGGCACGGCATGCCTTTGCTCCCGTAGCAAAACAACCCGGGTGATTCTGGCCCAGTTGATTCATGAAGTCTTCCGCATGTTCTCCCTCCACTAAAGGCACTTTTTCCTTTATGTGGGGGGAGGGTACTTTATGGAAGGAAGTGCTAGGAAGAGATGTATCCTACTATAACAGATGAAGAGAGTCAGCAAAGAAAAATCGGAGGAGCATAATGGGGAGACAAATAACAAAACAGACAGAAGGTATTTTATACGCTGGTGGAGCATATTTTATATGGGGGCTTTTGCCGTTATATTGGAAGCTTGTACAAGATGTGTCGGCTGAGGAGATTTTAGCGCAGCGTGTATTTTGGTCTTTTATTTTTATGGTGGTTGTTCTGCTGTTTACTGGGAAGTGGGGAGAGTTTATTACGCAATGTAAGAAGCTTCTGCAACAGCCTAAATCTTTCATAATGTTAACTATTGCATCTTTACTAATTAGCATCAATTGGTTCCTTTACATTTGGGCAGTTAATCATAATCATATTATTGAGACTAGCCTTGGATATTACATTAACCCGCTTGTTAGTATTTTGCTAGGGATGGTCGTGCTAAAGGAACGGCTTAATGTGTGGCAGATTGTTGCGGTGTGCCTCGCAGCGGTTGGTGTTGCCATGATGACACTTCGGTATGGTGCCTTCCCTTGGATTGCGCTTACGCTTGCGTTTAGCTTTGGCTTGTATGGCTTGGTGAAGAAATTGATAAACTTTGATGCATCAATTGGTTTAACGTTTGAAACGATCGTTGTTACACCATTTGCACTTCTATACTTAATTAGCCTGCAGATGAATGGGGAAATTGCATTTGGAACGGTCTCTCCTTCTGTTACTCTTTTATTAATAGGAGCAGGGGCGGCAACAGCTGTACCGCTATTATATTTTGCCAAAGGAGCAAAATTAATTCCGCTCACCTTGATTGGGTTTTTGCAGTATATTGCCCCAACTATTAGCCTGTGCATCGGAGTTTTTTTATATGGGGAACGTTTCACAAGTGCGCATGCCGTTGCATTTGGTTTTATTTGGGCAGCACTTCTTACGTTTTCATTTGCTAAAACAAAATTCATGGTTAAGAGACAACCGAGGCTTGGCAAGTAAAAACGGATCAAGATGTCCTAAACATGTAAAGGAAGGTATTTATAAGCTGATGAAACACCCTTTTCTTCCGTTTCAAGACAATGGAAGAAAAGGGTGTTTTTTGTTTAGAAAGAAACATTTGCTATTTTCTCTGTCAAATACTATCATAAGAGGAAAAGTTTTTCGTTGAGAAGGAGGCGTTCCATGGAACACTTGCTTGCCAATGGGCCATTAGTTTGTGCAGTACTTGCGTGGTTTTTGGCTCAATTTGCAAAAGTAATACATGTATTAATTAAAACGAGAGAGGTTAACTTCGCAAAGTTTTTTGCCTCGGGCGGTATGCCGAGCTCCCATTCAGCTACTGTAACAGCTTTAGCTACAGCCACTGGTATTGAACATGGGGTTGATAGTTCTTTGTTTGCTCTGACGTTTATTTTTGCGATTATTGTTATGTATGATGCATCCGGTGTTCGGCTGGCCGTCAGTAAGCAGGCAAAAATTCTTAATGATTTTTTTCATGGGAAAGCAAAGAATTATAAACAATTGAACGAACTAGTTGGACATACGCCGTATCAGGTCATTGTCGGAGCGGCTCTTGGGGTTGTTGTCGCGGGATTTTATTACTAAAGCAGCTCACAGTTAGAGAAAGAAAAACAAGAAGGCCATGCCTTCTTGTTTTTACTTGTTTTTCATTGGCGGCTTGCTCTTCATGCGTTCGTCTGCTGCCTTAGAACGCTCCAATGCTTCTAAATCATCTTGATCGGCCAATTCACGTGAAAATTCAATATCGCGCCCGTCAGACATCTTACTTTGTGAAAAGTTCTTTTTTACCATCATCAACATCTCCTTATTATATGAAATGCAAATATAGCTTTTGTAAAGCTGCTTTGTTTTATGTTCTGTTTTATCAGAAAAAAGAAGTCTTGATGAAGTTATCTTTCTGCTGTTTGTGCATGTATAAAGAGAATAGGTGGGGGAAAGGTAAGAACGGAGGTGAATGAGATGGGAAACAAAAAAGCTGATCCATCCAAATCAAAGCTGAATTCTGCTCATGTGGAAGGTCAAGGCACAACAAATACAGAAACAGGCACGATTAAAGCGGATTCTTCTCGCCATCCGAAAAAGCAGCCGTAAACTCACAGTATATACTGTGGGTTTTTTACTGTAGTTCTCATTAATCTGTTGAATATAACTGATAAACATTATTTTTAAAAAATCCCCCTTTTAAAAGCGGGTTTTTATACACATTATAGGCTTTTCGATTTTAAGGGGGATATAAACTAGGAAAATAAAGAAGCTAGGGAAGCTGTTTACAAAACGATTAACTGGTGGTTGGACAAAGGAATTGATGGATGCCAAATTGATATGATTAATCACATTAAGAAGGAACCAGGATTCCCCAATTTGCCAAATCTAAAACAATTATATGTTGTTCCTTCATGGGATTATAGGATGAACGTTGAGAGAATCAACGACCTTCTTTCTGAGTTAAAGAAAGAAACATTTTCGAAATAGACATCATGACTGTCGGTGAAGCAAATGGAGTGAGAATTGATTAAGCTGCTGATTGGGTTAGCGAGGAAAAAGGGAAGTTTAATATGATTTTCCAATTTGAACATTTAAGCTTATGGGATAAAAGTGAAAGTGGTGCAGTAGACCTTGTTACATTCAAAGCTACAGCTGTAAAAACTACTAATGGTGCAATTGGGGTAGATGTGAATGGAAAACCAGTTCAGAGTGTGTTAGAACTGGCGAAAGAGTCAGGGAGATCAACAGGACTTGTTACAACAGCTCAAGTGACAGATGCAACTCCGGCTGCTTTTGGCGCTCATTGTATGTTCCGGTTTTGTTTGGTGTAAATTCCATAGACTTTTGTACTAGAACCGTATTAACAATTTCTTAATAAAACATCAACATATATCTAATGAATATAGGCTATATTCTACTAGATAAACAGATGTTACAGTCCTATTTAATCTACGAAAGGTGAGGATAATTCATTGAGCCTGAATATTAAAGATATAGCTTTGCATGCGGGAGTGTCCAAGTCCACGGTTTCACGTGTGATTTCAGGGAAGGGTTACACTAGTCAAAAGTCAAGGGACAAGGTATTAAATGCAATTCAAGAACTGCAATATAAACCAAATGGTATAGCTAGGGCCATGGTTTTACAGCGTACCAATAATCTTGGTGTTATTATTTACCGACAACATTATCCAATTGCTTCGCATCCTTTTTACGGGAAAATATTGGATGCTATTCTCAAAAAAGCAGAGCAGCTTAATTATTCTGTTTTTGTAATGACTGATAAGGAAATGTCCCTAAATTCTGCTGATTTTATGTTGGAAAAGAGAGTGGATGGACTTATTCTTATAAGTCGTCTTAATCAAGAAGTGATTGGTTATATTGATAAATTTAATGTTCCTTATTTGATTGTAAATGGTACAACAGATAAGGATGACATCATTCAAATAGTGAATCAGGACCATCAGGGAGGACAACTTGTAGCGGATCATTTAAGTCAATTGGGCCATCATAGAATTGGAGTTATTGCGGGTCCCCAGGAGCATCGCAGTCATAAATTGCGTCTTCAAGGTTTTTGTGAACGTATACTTGAATTGGGAGGAGAAATTTCAGAGGAAGATGTATATTTTTCTCCTACTTCAGCATTTGATGACGGTTATAAGAGTATAGCTGCCAATTGGGATCGTTTTTCTGCCAAGAAACTAACGGCTATTTTTGCTACAAATGACATGCTGGCTTTAGGTGCAATGCAGTTTCTGCTAGGGAAGGGATGGAAAATCCCGAACGATATAGCAGTAGTTGGATTTGATAATATCGATTATGCCAAGATGTCTTATCCTCCTTTAACAACAGTACATGTTGACAAGGTAAGGATGGGAGAAGAGGCGGTTGTTTTATTGGATGGTTTAATCAGGAAAGAAGATATTAATCCTCTATATATGGAATATGAACCAAAGCTTATCATTAGAGAATCTACTAAAGGACTGAACTATGAAAAGTGACTGGACGATAGACCGTGATTATTGGTGTATCGTTTATGCAGCCTATTAAGCCTATTATAGCAGGTGTAATTATAGGGGGTTATTACTCAGTGAAGTCAGTGCAAATGATTGTATTGTAAAGTTGAGTTAAAAACCCTTTTACATTAACTTAAGACTCTCACAATAAATACTAAACATTGGGCATGTATATTAATAACCAGATAGAGAGGGAACGAAATTTAGATTTTAGTAGAAATACTAAAGCCTCCACATAGGTGGTTCTTATCTGGGAACGTTCCCACATTTTCTTAAGCTATATAAACAAAATGGTAGAGGTGGAAAAATGAAGAAGGTTACAGCAGGTGTATTGTCCACGGTAGTTCTGGGAATGGGTATTTTAGCTGGATGTACAAATGGAAATGAGTCCGCAGCAAGTCAAGCAAAGGAGCCTGAAGTTGTTACGATTAAAGCTCAAACAGCTGGGGCGGAAATAACTAGGGTAGATAATCTAGTAGCAGCTTCTGAAAAGTTAAATAAAGAGTTACAAGATCAAGGGGAAAATATCGAAGTTAAGGTTGAAACAAATAGTTTTTCTGGTAGTTGGGACGATTATGCAAAGCAATTTATGCTAGCCTTCCAAGCGAAAAAGGAGCCGGATATTTATGCGACAGGACATGAAAATATTGGGTGGTTAGCTGATGGACATTATATTCTCTCTTTAGATGATTTGAAAAAATCAAAGGAATATAAAGATGTAGTCCCAACTCTTTGGAAGGCAGCAGAGTATAAAAACCATATATGGGGTGCCCTGCAAGATACTGAAGCACGTCCTGTTTTTTACAATAAAGATATTTTAAAGAAACTTGGCTGGAGCGATGAACAGATTAATAGTCTTCCAGAAAAAGTTAAGCAGGGAGAATTTACACTTGAGGATATGACAAATTTGGCTGAAGAGGCAAAGTCTAAAGGAGCAGCGCAATTCGGTATTGTTCACCGCCCGGTAGAGGGTCCGGATTTTCAAGCATTGGCTTATGATTTTGGAGGAAAAGTATACGATGCTTCTGCAAATAAGATTGTATTCGATAAGAAGGCTGTTGCAAAGCAATTGAACTACTACTATGAAATTGCACAAGAGCAATTAATCCCAGATAATTTAACTTCAATTCAGTGGGATAATATCCATAAAATGGTTGTGAATGGACAAACATTATTCTATTATGGAGGAATTTGGAACGTATTTAACTGGAGCCAAGGTAATTTCCATGATCAATTAGGAAAAGTTGATGCTAAGTGGGTTAACGAACACTTCGGTATGATGCTTATCCCTGCAGCGGAGAAGGGTGGAAAACCACTTACTCTTTCTCATCCGTTTGTTTATACAGTTTCAGCACATACAAAGCACCCAGATTTAGTAAAGCGTTTATTGGAGCTTGTAGCTGATCCGGAACTTCAGGCTGATCATGCTATAAAAACAGCCCACTTGCCTGTAACAAAGAGCGGCGAAGAAAATCCGGACTTTAAGGCGGATATAACATTAGGGAATGTGGCATACATGTCTGATTATACGACGTTCCTTCCAAATAGCAATGGTTTCCCAAAATATTCAAAAGCTGTTTTCAGTGCGATTCAAGCTGTAGAACTGGGCAAGAAGAAGCCTGAGGAAGCTTTAAAAGATTTAGAAGTACAGCTGAAAAATGATTTAGGAGATCAATTGCAAATTATTGAATAAGTTAAGAAACGTGAAAACAGCCTGCTTAGTCTGTGAGGGGCTGGGCGCTGGAGCTGGATATGCTCAAAATGTATAAATTCTTTAAAGAAGTGATACCTAGCAATCCTATGCTAGGTATCAACTTTTCAAGGAGGTCTAATAGTGGGTACTGTTTTAAAAAGGTGGAAATTGCCTGCCATTATGTTAGGTCCGTTTGTGATTTTGATTTTCCTGTTCTTTTTTCTTCCCGTCATATTAATAGCAATTATAGCGTTTACGAATATGGATTCAGCCATGAATTGGACCTTTAATGGTTTAACAAATTTTCATAAGCTTGTGACTGACCCTAATATTGTTCAAATTATTAAGAACACTGTTTTATATCTCGGTTTTACGCTATTAATCAATGTAGGTTTTGGTTTGGCCCTAGGCATTCTTACTACTTATTTCGTCCAAAAAGAATCTGTCGGTCTAGTTTTTCGAACAATTTGGATGTTGCCAAGGATCTCTCCGCCAGTTGTATATGCATTGCTTTGGTTATGGTTTTTTGATCCAAGCGCCTATGGTGTGTTAAACAGTTTAAGGGCTCTTGTTCATATGTCACCTGTTGATTGGTTAACAACCCATCCGATGACAGCAATTATTTTAGCAAATGGGGTCATCGGGGCCTCTTATGGAATGATTATTTTTTCATCTGCTATTAAATCTATTCCACGTGATTTATTTCAGGCTGCGATGGTGGATGGAGCGTCTCACTGGGCAATTATCAGGGATATTATTGTCCCAGCTGTCCGTTGGCCGTTGATGTTTGTAACGTTGTGGCAATTTTTGTCATTGCTTACATCGTATGAATATATTCTCCTTTTGACAAAAGGAGGACCGTTGTTTGACAGTGAAGTATTGGCGTTATACTCCTTCCACAGCGCCTTCAAAAATTTTGAATTTGGTTATGGGGCAGCCGTTTCCCTTGTTCTTGTTATAGTTGCTTTGCTGTTCTCTTTTGTTATGTGGAAATTTTTTAGAATGGAAAAAATGCTCGATTCATCAAAAATTGAGTAGAGAGGGAGTTGCTAAAATGGAGGCAACAGGTTATCAAAAGCTAACAATACCCACAATACATCCCGTATCCAAATGGAAAAAGCGAATTCCTTATTTGGTTGCTTATGGAATATTAGGGATTACAACTTTGCCAATCATTCTTATGTACGTATGGCTGTTATTAAGCTCATTTTCTAAGAAAATGAAATTTGGTTTTATTCCTACTTCATTTACATTGGAGAACTGGAGCTTCTTATGGTCCAATGTGGAGCATGGAGGAAGCGAGCTTCCGAGTATTTGGACAGCTACATGGAATTCTTTTGTGTTCGCCGGTTCTCTTACCATATTGGAAGTAATTATCGGAATTATGGCTGGGTACGCGTTAGCTCGAATTAAGTTCACTGGACGCCAGACGATAATGAAAATGACGTTACTTTTACATGCTTTTCCTAGTGTGGCTTTGCTTATTGCTGTATTTTACATCCTTAATTTTATGGGATTGTTTGATTCTATTTGGGGAGTTGTTCTTGTAAAAACGGCTTTGCAAATTCCAATGACAGCTTGGATTGTAAAAGGATTTTTTGATGACGTGCCTTGGGACGTAGAATGGGCGGGAATGATTGATGGCTGCAGTCGCTTCCAAGTATGGTACACCATTGTGATCCCGCTTATTAAGCCTGGCATTGCAGCAATCAGCATTTTTTCTTTTTTATCGGGATGGTCTGAATTTCTATTATTATATACGTTTACTGTTAGTGATAATAACGTTACATTGGCTTCTTATCTCCAAAAATTAATTAGTGATCCTAATATGATTAATTACGGATTATTAAGTGCAGTGTCACTATTTTATATGCTGCCAGTCTTAGTGTTTTTCATTTTCACACAAAAATCGTTAATGCAGGTAAGTGCCGGGGGAGGAAAGCGGGTATGAAAATAGAGCTAAGGAATCTTACTAAATCATTTAATAACAAAAGCAATACGATTAACAATTTGAATTTAACAATTGAAGATGGTGAATTTGTTGCTTTACTTGGACCAAGTGGTTGTGGAAAATCTACAACCATGCTAATGATAGCAGGTATTTATAAGCCAAATAGCGGTGAAGTATATTTTGACGGCCAAATAGTAAATGATTTAGAGCCAAAAGACCGAAATATTGGAATGGTGTTCCAAAGTTATGCTTTGTATCCGCATATGACTGTTTTAGATAATATCGCTTTTCCTTTAAAGCAGCAGAAAGTAGCGAAAGAAGAACGGTATGAACAGGCGAAACAGGCTGCTGAAATGGTTCAGCTGGGACATCTATTAGATCGCAAGCCAGGTCAATTATCAGGGGGGCAGCAGCAGCGTGTTGCCTTAGCGCGTGCAATTGTAAAAAAACCAAAGGTGCTTCTGTTGGATGAACCATTATCCAATTTGGATGCCAGGCTGAAAATTGAAATGAGAGAAGAGATTTCCCGCATTCAGAGGGAATTAGGCATCACGACTATTTTAGTTACCCATGACCAGGAAGAAGCCATGACAATGGCACATCGTATTGCTGTTATGAAGGAAGGACATTTAATTCAATATAGTAATCCTATGGAGCTATATAATAAGCCTAAAAATTATTTTGTTGCTCAGTTTGTAGGTACGCCTCCGATGAACTTCTTAAGAGGAACGCTATCTTCAGTGGATAAGAAATCCAACGTTCGTATAAATGAGTTAATAATTGATGTAACTGATACATTATTAGATTCCTATGCAGGAGAAAAATCGCAGGACGTAAATGTAGGGATTCGACCTCATGATTTGAAGCTAGAGAATGATGGCGATATTTGTATTGAGGGTACTGTAAGCTTAATCGAATCTATCGGACATTCTCAAATGGTTAATGTGAAGGTTGGTAATGAATATATTCGTTGTTTTGTTGAACCAAATATTAAATTGGAATATGGAAGTGCAATTATGTTGACTGCTAACATTGAAGCTATTCATTTGTTCGATGCAGCTACAGGGGAAAGCTTAAAGAAGCATAATGTTGAGACATTCATCTACAATTAACAGAACAGAAATAAAGGATAGGGTGAATATGGAGGTAGTACAACATAGTTTAGAGCAGAGTTTATGTAACTCCGCGATTGAATATGCTAAGCACGCGGGTGTGCTAATTGGGGATCGTTTGGGAAATATGGGAAAGGTTGAACAGAAAAAGAATGCTTCTGATCTTGTAACGGAGGTTGACAAGTTGAGTGAGGATTATATCCGTCATAAGATTCAAACGGAGTATCCCAAGCATTGGATTTTGTCAGAGGAAGACTGTGGTCAGGCGGATTCCTATGAAACTTTTAAAAGTCATAAAACAGGGTATGGCTGGATTGTTGACCCAATTGACGGCACGACTAATTTTATTCACGGGATTCCGCATTTTGCGGTATCCATAGCGGTTGTGAAGGATGGAGAGCCTATCATTGGCGTTGTATATAATCCAATGACGGATGAGTTATATAGTGCAAGGAAATCATTTGGAGCCTATAGAAATGGGCAGCGTATCCACGTAGGAGACGAATCTGTATTAGCCGAGGCGGTTGTGGCAACAGGGTTTCAAGCGAGCGATTTTAAAGCAGGGTCGCGGGTAGTCAAACAAATCGATGCATTGGCTGGAAAAAGCAGGAACATTCGTATGCTAGGAGCAGCAAGCTTAGATTTATGCTTCATTGCGTCTGGCAGGATAACTGGATTCTGGCATGAGGGTCTTAATCCTTGGGATACAGCTGCGGGAATATTAATTCTAGCTGAAGCAGGTGGAAATAGTACCGATAAGGAAGGGAACCCATATTGCCTGTTCCATGATTCCTTAGTCGCGTCTAACGGTAAAATACATGATGAATTCCTAAAGACAATAAAGCCTTGAAGGATAGGTGGTACAGTTGAAAAGACCATTGATAACAGCTCATACTGGATGTATGAATACGAGGCCGAATTCAATCGAGTCCGTGATAGAGGGAATAAAGGCAGGGGCAGATATTATTGAAGTAGATATTCGAGCAACAAAAGATGGGGTTATCGTTCTAGCACATGATGAGCATATAAGTACAGAACATGGTGTTAAAAGAATAGCTGATTTGTCTGTTGAGGAATTGAATAGTTTTACAAAGGATGCCCCTATCATCAAGCTACAGGAAGTTTTAACGTTTATTCGTGAAAGTCATCGAATCATAAATTTAGATGTGAAAGAAGATCTTGCTATCGATCCTATGATCAAAATTATTGAAGAATATAACATGAAGGACTATTCCATCATTACTGGATGTGAGAAAGATAGGGCATTGCACCTAAAGAAACATTACCCAACCTATCAAGTATTATTGAATGCAAGTATGAGCTTGTTTAACCAAAGGAAAGAGAATTATGCCGATTTCGTAAAAGAAACGTATCAGGATGCAATAGCCGCTTCATGCTGTGGAATTAATATTAATTATCACTTATGTCAAGAAGAATTATTGAATGTTGCCGCTAGACGCTGCCTTCCTGTTTTAGTGTGGACCGTGGATGATTCGCATGTAATGGAAAAGTTTCTAGACATGGGAGTGCACTCTATTACTACGCAAGAAGTAAGAATATTGACGGAGCTAAGAGATATGCGCATATAAGTGGAATGGTTAGGGGGGACAGGCATTGATTGATACATTTTTGTATGAATTTAAACAAGGAAACGAAAAAATCACTGATTTCGTAAAGGAAAATAAACTTTCTGGAATTGATTTGTACCAGTTGGCGATTATGCAGCTTGAGCTATTAAAAAAAGCGGATCCGAATCATCCTTCTTATGTATCACGTCAAGCGGAATTCTATCATTTAGATGGCAATTTACGTAGAGCTGGACTGCGATACAATGAGGTGCTGGAGATGGACCCGCTTCTCCCTCTTACAAAAGATGAAGAGAGACTAATTGAAAAATTTTGTCCTATTTTCTTCATTACCCCCAAAGAATGTTTCCCGCTCAAGGATATAGTCGCAGTGCATCATCCAGTAAAACCATTGATTGGCTATCATTTGTTTTGGGAAGATGACTATGATTTTCCAGATGACTATGAACCATGCGATCATGAAGAGGTTTGGGTGGAGTATGACCAGGAAAAAGAAGAAGTGACAAATGTTATGTGTTGGTTTCATTCCCGTGTACTGGAATCGGAGGCAGCAGTAGAAGAAGCACATGCCAATCAGCAGCGGGCGATCATTCGTATTGAATGGGGCAAGCATGGGTCATTACTTTGCGGGTGGGAAAGTATGCAAGAACCGTTAACAGGGGTATTTTTACCAACATGGTTAAGAGAAACTTATGATCATGTGAAAAGTGGAGGTAGGGTATCTGATCATCCGTTAAAGAAATTCTGGCCTAAAGGATTTGACGGGACTTTTGAGGAATACATTGACTTTTCAGTTTTAATAGATCCATTGGAATTATTGCGGAAAAAGCCTCTTCTTTTCAAGACAAGATGGGTAAACGCAGCTATATTTACCCATGCATTACTTTACAATTTTCATCCTAAAATGGAGTGGCCAGATCGATTTTATCAGTCCATAGCACAAGAACTCCAAAGTGATACAGGACTATAGTATAAGTAGGATTAAGTAAGTAACCATTTAGTAAATCAATTCCGATAGTTTTTGAAATGTTTTGTGTGCAGTTTTCGGATTTAAACATTTGCTCCAACAATAAGAATTTGGTTTACATAGAACCAAGGAAGCGGTTGGTGGAAACATTTTCAGTTAAAGAGCTTACATGATGCTAAATAATTCTTTTAGATAGTCCTAATCAGCAGGAGCGATTCCAAAAATATTGAATGTTCCTGCTAATTAGTTTTAGCAAGAGTATAGGTTTTTATGGGAATGGTCTTAGAGCTGCTAACGTTAATGTATGTTACAGCAAACTCCATCACAGGCTAAAAATATCATGCTACCCATGTTTAGTTTTTCTTAGAATAAAAAGGTCCGTTTTCAGGAAGGTTGTAAACTTTCGGAGTAGTGGGACAAGATGATAGAAGCTTGATGGAAGAAACTTGGATTTTTAGATTGCTTTTATTTATTACCTAACCAGACGCAGAAGGGGCAACAAGGGAGAGGAGAAGATAGCCTACATGATTAGCCATGGTATATATGCTTAGGTCTTCTAGGAATTTAATTTAGTTTGTTTGAATGATAATTCATAAATAAAAAGTAAAATATAATCAAATATATTAATGTAGTAATGGTAGTACATATTTTGTTGGAGTTACCTCATCCCCCTTAGAAGAATTTATATATACCTATTATGATTAATAAGCAACTCGGGAGAAAACGCAGTTGGTGCACCCATTTTAGATTTGCAAACTTAGCTCCTGCTAATACTCCTAAATAAACAAAAGTTCCACTCATTATGGCAATGATGATTGGTGTTAATGCAATAGGATAACCCAAGAAGGCAGCTCCAATCCCTGCACCAAAAGCATCTAGTGAGAGTGCTGTGCCTAGCATAGCCGCTTCCCTAATAGAAATCCATCCTGATTGGTCAACATCTGCTTTCATCGGTGTTTCCAAGATTTCAATTATAATTCTTAAGTTTTTGAGTTGAATGGTTTTTTTGGCAGGTTGCTTTCTAGTTATCTGAGAAAGCGAAGCTACAATGGTTTCGTTTATATCCTCATTGTTTGTTTTATAAAAATTATAAAGAGTCCAAAAACCTAGAACGATTAATAATAATCCTCCCAGCATTTGTGCAAAATGTGGAGAAATAAAGCGAGATATTCCGTGGCCGATGCTCATGGATATAAAGAGAACTGTTCCGGTAATAATCATAATTGTAAAGAGCGAACGTGTAGGAATTAAAATTTTTCTAACACCATACGTGAAGCCTACCCCAAAACTATCGATACTCAATACAAACCCTAAGAAAATAATTAATACAAGCAGAGATAACATAAGTATCCCTCCTTTTGTCAAATAACGGCTGATACCCATCTTATGAAAACTTCACAAGGTATATGCGTGTACTCCCTCTAGAATCACCTGTTCTAACAAATGATTCTGGTGCGGAAATTTCATATTAGTTCTTAATTTGTAAATTTTCATATAAACATGATTAAAAAACGTGTAGTATGTAGAACAATGTTTAAATTAGAGCGTTTTGGACAAATTTTAATTATGACATTTTCTTTTAAGGTGGGCGTTTACAGTGGAAACAACGAGTGCAACGGCAAAAATAAAACATCTAGAAGATCCTGTAAACTATAACAATCGTGAGTTAAGCTGGTTGGCGTTTAATCAACGTGTATTAGAAGAAGCGATCGATGGACACAATCGTTTATTAGAACGATTTAAGTTTCTTGCGATCTTTAGTTCAAATCTAGATGAATTTTTTATGGTCCGTGTGGCCGGCTTAAAAGATCAAGTCGAAGCAGGATTTAACAAACCGGAAAATAAAGCTGGCTTGACTCCAAAGGAACAATTATCGCTTATATCCAAAACAACACATGAGTTGGTTAAATTACAATACAACACTTATAAACAATCTCTTCTGCCTAAGCTAGAAAGTGAAGGTGTTTCAATCATCACGATTAGACAAGCAAGTGCAGACCAATTTTCATTTTTGGAAACATATTTTAAAGAAGAGATTTTCCCTGTGTTAACTCCAATGGCTATTGACGCGTACCACCCTTTTCCAATGTTGCTGAATAAAAGTCTAAACCTAGCGATTAGTATTGAAAAAACTACAGAAGAGGACAGTCAAATCAGGCAGTCAAGCAGTAAGTTAGTAATTATACAAGTTCCAGGAGTATTACAGCGTTATGTTGAATTGCCAACTCAGTCTGAAACAAGAACGTTTGTCCTGCTTGAAGACGTCATTGCTGCTTTTATCTATAAATTTTTGAAAGGGTATACGGTCAAAAGCGTTACACCATTTCGCATTACGAGAAACGCTGATATGACCATTCATGAAGAGGGAGCACGCGATTTACTTCGGGAGATTGAAAAAGAGCTAAAGAAACGAAAATGGGGTACTGAAATTCGAGTGGAAATAGATGGCCGGAATTATGATCAAAATGTATTGGAATATTTACAAACAGAACTGGAAATTCATGAGAAAGATACTTATATCATTGATGGTCCGCTTGATTTAACATTTTTGTTTTCTTTTTATAAATGTATTGAAGCAACACATGAATACCTTGTCGATGAAAGACTGATTCCGCAGCGACCGAAAGATTTAGCATCCGATGAAGATATTTTTGAGAAAGCTTTAAAACGGGATATATTATTTCATCATCCATACGAATCGTTTCGGCCAGTAGTCGATTTTATATCTGAGGCTGCGGAAGATCCGGATGTTCTAGCTATTAAACAAACATTGTATCGTGTCAGTGGTGACTCCCCAATTATTAAAGCATTAAAATGTGCGGCAGAAAACGGAAAGCAAGTTACAGTTCTTGTTGAGTTAAAGGCTCGATTTGATGAGGAGAATAATGTCCATTGGGCAAAAGAGCTTGAACAAGCAGGCTGCCATGTTATTTATGGAATGACTCATTTAAAAACACATAGTAAAATTACTCTTGTTGTACGTCGGAAAAACGGACGGATTGAACGCTTTGTCCATTTAGGAACAGGAAACTATAATGATGCAACAGCAAAAATTTATACAGATCTAGGATTGATTACATCGGATGAAAAATTTGGTATTGATGCTACAAACTTCTTTAATTATTTAAGTGTATTTACTGAAAAACCGGAATACCATCATTTATCAGTGGGACCATTTAATATTCGTAAAGATTTTATTGCATTAATTAATGAAGAAATTGCTTTTCATAAAAAGCATAAAAATGGTCACATTATTGCGAAAATGAATGCGTTAACAGATAAATCGTTAATCATGAAGCTATATGAAGCTTCAAATGCTGGTGTGAAAATTGATTTAATTATACGAGGCATTTGTTGTTTAAGACCAGGCATCAAAGGAGTTAGCGAAAATATTAAAGTTCGCAGTATTGTTGGCCGCTTTTTAGAGCATGGCCGTATGTATTATTTTCATCATAATGGTGAGGAAAAAATTTTTTTATCATCAGCTGATATGATGACGCGAAACATGGAAAACCGTGTAGAAATTTTATTTCCCATTTTAGATTCACGTTTAAAGAAACGAATTCAAAATTGGCTATCGCTGATGTTAGCGGATAATGTAAAAGCCCGTGAGCAAGATTCCGAAGGAAATTATCATTATGTAAAGCGTGCAGAAGATACAATAGTTAATAGTCAATTGGAAATATATAACATGATATACAATGCTACACGATCTCATCAGAAAAAGCGGATAAAAAAGTGCCTGCGAGGAAAATGCTGATACCATTAAATCTTTCGAAGTGAGAGACTCCTGGGGGTAGTTTTTTCATTTCTTTAAAAGATATATGTCAAAACAGTTGAAAAAGAACGGTCACGTATTAAACGTTTGCACATAGTAAAATAGTACAGCTGTACTAGCATTTTTTTCTTTGGACATACTAAACAAAAACTAAAGGAGGAATTGTTATGCTTAAAGGTGCACCATTATGGTCAGGAGTTGTAGCCGGCGGAATTTCGCAGGTTGAAGATGTCCAATCTTATATACAAGGGGAGAGAGATGGTAAATACCTGGCTGCCAGTACAGTAAAAAATGTAACAGGAGCAGCAGGAATTATGGCCGGGGTAGAATATGGCGCAATAGCAGGATCGATGATTCTTCCCGGAATCGGTACAGTTATTGGCTCAATTGCCGGATATATGGTCGGAAATCGAATCGGAAGCTCGATTGGAGCTACGGCTGGAAATTTACTATTTAACAGAAACCCTGAACAGCAAGAACAATAAATAATTCAAACAGGGAACTCCAAAAGTAGAGTGTGTTTCTTGTGAGGAGTTCCTTTTTCTGTATGTCTAGTGATTATAAAAAAGCTAATCGTTCATTAAACTGAAAAATGAGAAGACAAACGTTGCAGTTGTAAGCATAAAAGAAAGAGCCTAACTTTGAATCAGTCTCTTTAATATAATTTTTGTTCAATCTCATGTAATTTCATTTGAATGGAATGATCGTCTAAAACATTATAGGCAGTAAACTCTTGGTTAGGAGCCGGCTCTATATCGTCAAATAAGCCTGTAGCAACAGCTTCCTTTGGAGTTTCCATTGCCAGTTTTTTTGTATCTCTTTCTTCGAAACTGTAATTGACCGTTTCATCATCAAATAAACCTCTAACAGAATCTTTTGCAGTATCCATTACCTGTTCCGTTTTTGCAACTCCCTCTTCAAAACTGTGTTTAACCATATTGCCTCCTTTTTTGACCATTTGAGTCATATCAGGCAGCATCATCGTTTTCCTTTCTGCTTTTGCTTCTTCTACAAACGTCCCTAACTGCTGTTGTAGGCCAGTCGTGAGCCCTTTCATTTGATCTCCCAGTGCTATCGCTGCGCCTGCCCCTTTAACCAGCAGCTTTCTAGTTCCTTTTCTTGCCTCTGGAGATACTGTTAATATAAGCACTGCAGAACTGACGATTAGACCAACTGGATTACTAAAAGAAAAAAACTTTTTAAGCATAATTCAACCTGGTTCACAAAACTTACTAAAAGTTACAATTCAACATCGAACTTACAAGCTTTGCATCTCCTTTCGGAAACGTGTGCCTCACAGGATTCGCACACTAGAGGACCGCTCTCGCTCAGTCAATAAGGGATATTCTTGTTCCTTATTATAGGTGTAACCTATCTCTATAAAGATAACCGCAACCTTCTTCACGATGTTCCAGTTAAACGGTAATCTTATTATACATCCTGTATCCACAAGCTATCAATGTCTTTTGTATAATTCTTCCACTTTTAGTGTTGTTTTGCAACCAGTCTTCACCTCCTTGATAATGCGAATTTTACCCAAATTTGGTTACATTTATTTTCATTATCTACAAAAAGTGTGTTTTTAATCATGAATATAATACAAAAAATCCGTCTAAAATATTATTTGTATAAAAAATTAGGATGGCAAGAAGGGAGGTGGCAAGAGAATGCATGAAATATCGTTTAAACCGCGATCTTTTCATATTCTCCCTGGCAGAGCTAGATTTGAACTATTTGGATTACAACATAACCCTGAGATAGCTGAGAAGTTTGAAGAAATTTTCTCTTCTATTGAGGGAGTCACATCTGTTTGTGCAAATAGCGATTCAGGGAAAGTATTGTTAGTGTTTAATGAAAATAAAGTAAGTCTAAACGTTCTTTTGTTATTTATCAAAAAATTTGAAGAAGTTTTGTTTAAGAAACGACACATAACTGAGGAAGAGACTGCACTTGGAAATGAAGAAGAACATGCTGTTATATACAGTGAAGTTGCTGCAACCGCTGAAAGTGCAATCGCACCTTCTTATTTTGAATCTATTCCGTATACAAAAAATACGGCTATAGATGAAGAAAGAGTTCCCTTGCCGCTTACTTTATCGATAGCGGGACTGGGGATTTTAGGAGTTAAGCAGTTATTTTGGGGAAGGTCTGCTTTGGCAAGACATCCTCTTCCTTTTTTCCTTAGCAGTGCGATAGCAATTGGTACTGGATACCCCTTTTTGAAAAAAGGGTTGCATAATATGCAACAAAAGAAAAAGCTGAATGTAGATTTATTACTTGGTGTCAGTTCGTTAGGATTGGCGCTCGTTCGGGAAAACTTAGTTGTTTTAGCCGGCATTAGTATTCTCCAATATTTAAACTGGAAACGCAGACAGGTGAAAACAGATCTATTAGACCAGCCATGCGTATCGCCTCAGATTGAAGCTTACAGCCGACGCGCAAGCAGATTTGGTTTAGTCGCGGCTGGGGCTAGTTTTGCGTTGACAAGAAATCCTATGGCTGCACTAGGTGTTTTATTGGCAGCTAATCCTCGTCCAGTTTTAACCTCCACCGAGTATGCTTGGAAGCAAGCAGAGCATGTTGCAAGGGAACATGAACAGTGTATCCCGGAGAACGGATCGATGTATCAGTTATCACAAACAAAAGCGGTTGTATTTGAAGATGCTTCTTTAATTGCTGATAACGGAACAATAAGACAAGAAGCGGCAGCGTTATTTAAGCGATTGCGTCCTGGAACTATAATAGATGCTAAAACCAATCAGAATGATGTAAATCTAGAAGACTTATCAAGCTTTTTAGCAAAACATTTTAATCTGGAATTTAGAGAAATAACCAGACCTTTCCCAGCCCAAAGGGATGAAATCTTATTTGTTACAGATGATGTATCAAATGGAACAGAAAATATCTTGTCTTTTTACCCTTCTATAAGAATCGGGCAATTGCCAGAACTTGCAAAAAGTTATCAGCATGCCGAACAGCTGGATAATCTTGTCCATACAAATGCAAAAATAACATCTTTATGGAATTTGATTGGAACAGCAATTGCTGCACCGCTATTTGTAGCTGCGCCGGTAGTTAATTTGATTGCGGACACGTTAACGCTAAGCTTCTTAACAAAAATAAAAAAATGGACGGAGCAGCATATCGGGGCAGGAAAACAAGCGAAAGGGCAAGCAAGAGGGAATGGCGAAGGAAAGGCGGATGGCCATCCTTGGCATGCAATGGATGAGAAGGAAATTCTTCATCTTCTGAAAACGGATGAACTATATGGTTTAGATGAACAGCAAATCAAAACAGCTATGCATACCTATGGTTCGAATAAAATCCAGACAAAGCAACGACCTCATTGGATAAAAAGCTATCTAGCCCAATTCAAGGAGTTTACGACGATTATTTTAGGGACAACCGCTTTATTAAGCATCGTTTCTGGACATGTATTTGATGGAGCCGCAATGGGCTCGATTCTTTTGTTAAATGCTGCGATTTCGACGATGCAAGAACGGAAAGCGGAAGGTGCTGTTGAAGCGATGACCCGCTTCGTACCGCCAAATTGTCATGTAATTCGAAAGGGAGAGAAAGCAGAAATACCTGCAGAAGACCTCGTTCCAGGCGATGTTGTAGTGCTCGAAGCAGGAGACCGTGTTCCTGCCGATTTGAGATTAATTCAAGGATGGAATCTGGAAGTGAATGAGTCTTCTCTATCAGGTGAATCGCTGCCTGTTAGAAAGACTGCTGGAAAGCTTTCGAAAGAAGAGGCTCTTTCTGACCGGATAAACATGCTGTATATGGGAACGCATGTAACGAGGGGGAAAGCTCTCGCGGTTGTTGTACAAACAGGAAGAGATACTGAGATAGGTCATCTTATGTCGCTATTAAGTGAGGAAAATGATACAGAGACACCATTGCAAAAACAAGTGACTTCCATTAGTAAAACATTTATGAAGGGTGCTTTAGCAGCAGGTGCTGTTGTATTTGTTGTGGGTTTGCTTAGAGGAAACCCAATTTCACAAATGGTTACTACTTCTTTGGCTTTGACGGCATCGGCGATTCCTGAAGGACTTCCGATGACGATTACGATTGCTTTAACTGCTGGTATATTCCGCATGGCAAAGAAACAAACTTTAGTCCAAAATTTATCTTCTTTAGAGACGTTAGGAAGAACAACGGTTATTTGTTCGGATAAAACAGGAACACTAACGAAAAATGAAATGACCGTCAAGAAAATAGCAACGATTGATACTGAATTCCATGCAACTGGAGATGGATATGCCCCAGAAGGAAAGATTATTGATAAAAATGGAGTAGAAAAAAAATCTAAGGAACTGGATAAGCTTTTGGAAATTGGATTATTGTGCAGTAACACTTCATTGCATTTTGAAAATGAACGCTGGGGAATCAAGGGAGACCCGACTGAGGGTGCCGTTGTGACATTGGCTGCAAAACGCAATTTCCATTTGGAAAATCACAAACATTGGAAGCGCATTCACGAAATTCCTTTTGATTCAAGTTCAGGCATGATGACAGTTGCGTGCAAGAGTGAAGAAGACAAAAGAAAATGTTTTGTTATGTCAAAGGGTTCAGTGGAAAAGATTTTGAACTGTTGTACCCATTATCAGCAACATGGACAAAGATACGTGTTGACAGATGAAATAAAGGAGGCAATTTTACAGCAAAATGAAAAATATGCTGAGCAGTCTCTCCGTGTTTTAGCGTTTGCGTATCGTCCAATTGATCATAACGGCGAAGATACTTGCTTCGATGATATGAATGATAGATTAATCTATGTTGGCATGGCCGGTATGATAGATCCTCCAAAGCCTGATGTAGAAAAGAGTATCCGTGAAGCTCTAGAATTAGGAATTAAACCAATTATGATTACAGGCGACCATCCTGTTACTGCATTGGCCATTGCAAAGCAAATAGGAATTTGCAACGGAGGAAAGAAAGTTGTCGTCGGCAACGAGCTAGACCGGATGTCGGATGAGGAGTTAAGAAACATCATCAACGATATTTGTATCTTTGCAAGGGTCACTCCTGAACATAAGCTTCGCATTGTCACGATGTTACAACAACAAGGACATGTTGTGGCAATGACAGGAGACGGCGTAAATGACTCTCCTGCTATAAAAAGGGCAGATATAGGAATTGCAATGGGGCAAACCGGTTCACAAGTAACAAAGGAAACAGCAGATATGGTTCTAAAGGAAGACCATTTTGGATCCATTGTAGACGGAGTAAAAGAAGGAAGAACCATCATCGGAAACATTCGTAAAGCGCTCGGGTGTTTATTGAGCGGAAATTTGGCTGAAATTATTGTGACGGGTGCCGCTGTAATTGCGGGAATGCCGCTTCCGATTGTACCAATTCAAATCCTAGTAATGAACCTCTTAACAGATGCGCTACCTGCAATGGTGTTGGCTGTTAACCCGGGCAACAAAGCAAAACAGACAAAACGTCAAGAAATTGTGGATGCATCCCTATATAAGCAAGTTGTTACACGTGGAGTGCTATTAGGGGCGGGAGCCTTAAGTCTGTTTGCGTTAAGCTTAGGCCGCGGATCTTCTTTAGCTACAGCTCGAACAATTGCATTTGCAACGTTAGTAGCAGGTCAATTAATCCAAACTTTCTCATGGAGACAAACAGGATCCAAAGAAAGCCTTCGTGATTGGTCAAAAGATCGTTTCTTAGTAGGCGCACTAGGAGTTTCTTGGCTCGCATTGTTATCAACTATTTATATTGGCCCGCTGCATGGTGTATTTAGCACAGTTTCTTTACCGATTATTTCATGGGTTCCAATATTAGCGGTTGCGAGCAGCGCCGCAATTGTAGCAAAGCCGGTTGTAAATATGTTAACTCGTAAAAAAACAAATAGGATTGCACTTCAGGCAGCTGCATAGGTATAAAAAGGAAAAATTTGACCAGACTAAAATAATAACGTTTTTTGTAGGAGGAATATAATGGTACAAAGAGGTATACAGAGAGTGATCGTAGGATCTGCTCTTGTCATCGCTACATCAGCCTTGTTACCGATAGCTAAAGAAGTGTTAAGACCTGTTGCAAGAGATTTATCAAGACAAATGAAGTTTCTTCTTGTATCAGCAAAAGAAGGGATTGAAGATGTCGTTGCCGAGGTTAAATTTGAACGAATGAAGGCACAACTCGATAAGGATATGTTTATCGATTGCGAGGTAGAAATAGTAGAAAGAAACGAAGCGATGTTTCGTTAAAATTGTATATTCGAGAGGAGGAATCGTATGAACGAACAAAATGACATGATTTATCATTTAAGACAAGCACTTTCTCATTTGGACCAAGCGCTGAATATGACTATTCAATCACTGCGTGAACGTCCAGAATTTAAAAAGAGCGCGGGCGCTATTTGGGAAGAATTCTTAGGAACATTTTTTGGAAAGGTTCGGGCAAAAGGGAAGGAGAATAACATCAATCTGTTAAGTCTCATTTCGTTTCCAAAATTAAGGAGATTTTAATTTAAGACTGACTCAAATGGTCAAAAAATGTGGCCTTTTGGAGTCAGTCTTCTCTTTTAAAAGGATTTGGGAATGTGTCTATCAACTCAAAATCCCTTGCCCCACTTCTGAATAATTAAGGTTTCTACCCTTTTTAACTTAACATAAAAAAGGAGCAAGTATCGGCTTTTAGTTTATAGATATTTTTAATTGCTTTACTCCAAAAATTGTTAATATTTCCTCTTTTTTCTGAATACTTTAAAAGTAGCGAAAAAATAGGATGAGAGATGAAACATTCAATATTTTGTATCTTCAAGCGAGACATGTCAATCAGCTAATTACGTTAGAACACAAAGGGTATCTGCCAGAGTGTCAAAATGATCGTACACTTACGAAGTTGAGTCTTAAGGTCAGCTATGGAGCAAGAGGTTTTATCCGATTCCCCTCCGTTTATAGCTTGTCTCGTTACACCACATACAACAATCCTTCTGAAAGCTCCTATATATAAATGAATTCCTTTTCAATACGTTCGTGACCAAAGTAACAGCTTTTGAACTGGATTTATTATATAGTATAATGATTCGTAATATTAGGTATTCCTTATAATTCGTTGTGAAATGAAGTAGGTACAGAATAATAGGGGGGAGAAACATGAGGAAAGGTGATACTGTTTTTTATAATGGGAAACACTATATAGTTGTTCACATATTTGATAATGGATTTGTAGAAATTGGAATTCCTGAGCTCGATAATTGGTTATCAGTTGAAATTGTTCCAATTGTAAAGATTGAGCACATCGTTCGGAGAAAGAAGAAACTCACAAAAAAACTCTAAATATTCACAGATTGGGCGTCTCATTTTTTTGATTGAAAGTGAAAAGGTCACGCCTTATGAGGAATTTATGGAAGTGGTTTGAGCCAAAATCCATTTTAAACTTTTCTAAATGAATGATTCATCTGTGTAAGGGCAATGAGCTGTCTTACCTATGGAGTGTATGAGCGGATTTTGCCAGATTATAAGCAAATTTATGATTAGAGCGCTGGAGAGCAAGTGAGCGGTCATTATCGCCAATTTGACAAATCGTACAGCAACGTATCAATACGAGGGAATTATACTCTCCTCTGATAATCTAGTACTTCAAAACTATCTGATAGAAGAGCGTGAATCTATGGTTTCATTCGACTTAAGACCGTATGAACGTATGTATATGGTCTAAATAAAAAGCAAGGGGGTCTCCTTGCTTTTCATTGTTGGGTATTGATGCGGACTACGCCGCCTTGTTCAAAATGATCTGCTTCTAGCAAATCAACAATTACGCGTGCTACATAGGAAGGGGAGAGCAATTTTCCTTCTTTCTTTAGAGAAAGGAAGCGATCGATATGGATAAAGTCTTCCTTGTCTGTATTCCGAATTTGTTCTTGCATACTTGTGTCTACAACGCCAGGAGCAAAGGATAGGATTTTGGTCGGATAGGTTTTTCCTTCCTCTTCAAGTGCGACGCAGCGAGTAAACATATCAATGCCAGCTTTTGTTGTACAATATGCACTCCAACCAGAATAAGGATTTTTACCAGCTCCTGATGAAATGTTAATGATGCGTTTTTCTAATGGCGCATCCTTTGTGCGTTTTAAAAACTCGGAAATAAGCAGCATTGGTGCAAGGAGATTTACTTCAACATTTTGAACAAGCAGTTCATTCTCGGCACGCTCTACCGGTTTTATCGGGTCGAGCATACCAGCATTGTTCACGAGATAAAGATCAGATGCACTATCTAAATCCATAGCAGCAAAAATTTCCTTCATTACTTCTTCTACATCTTGCAGATTATGTAAATCAAAGCTAAGCGGATAAAATAACACCCCTGCTTGCTTTGCTGTTTCTTCCAACAACGCATTTCGATGACGAGCGACTGAAAACACAATGACACCCTTTTCCAGCAGCTGTTTCGCAATAGCCTCCCCTAGACCGCGGGATGTTCCCGTAACAATTGCATATTTCATCAAAAATCACCTCCTCTATACACAAACATAACATTAAACGAATGAAGTGTAAATTCGGAATATTCTATAAGCAAATGAACGGTTTAAATTTAGTGAGGAATGGAGGCCTTGAAATAAGAGAAAGGTGCATAAATTTTATGGCAATAAGAAGGTCAGCCGTTTGAGGCTGACCTTCTTATTGTTCTTGGAGGCTGTTAACAGTAACTGTCTGCTCCTGCTCTGGATGAGAGATAGGATAAATACGTGCTGTCCCATCCTGCTCATTTACATGTTGAATCATGACCGGCGTCCCTTGAAATGTAACGTGAACAGTTTTTCCCGTTTCAGCAATTTCTTTTGCGCGTGCAATATTCATGAACCTGTCCTCCTGCTAAGTTATTTTTCTTAGCATGGCATAGAAACCAGTATGTTATGCTTATTCTGCACTGTAAAAAACGATAACTTTTCAGCCGGAAGTGAATTTGACACAGTTAGAAATTTTAGGAATATAATATAGATGCAAGTACATCTCTGTCTTCGCCCAAGGGCGGGGCTTGCCAGTCGGCGAGTTTTCTTTACACTGGAGGAAAATATAAATTTCCAGCTAGAAGGTCATTCGACGTAGCCGGAAATTTTAGGAATACAGTGTAAGTGCAACTACGCCTCTGTCTTCGCCCAAAAGCAGGGCTCGCCAGTCGGCAAGTTTTCTTTACACTGTAGAAAGGTATAAATTTCCAGCTAAGAGGTCATTCGACGTAGTCGGAAATTTTAGGAACACAGTGTAAGTGCAACTACGCCTCTGTCTTCGCCCAAAAGCAGGGCTCGCCAGTCGGCGAGTTTTCTTTAGAACGTAAGCATAAGAATATTGGAAACAGGCAGTTAGCAGGTTACCTGTTTCCAATATTTTTTATATGTTTCTACTGCCATGACCATGAAATGACGTGTAAAATGAAGAGAGAAGGTGCAGATGGGGATATATTGGAGCTGAGCAGATGGAGCAATTAAATAAATTCGTAGAGAGAATCGAAACAACGCTACTAAAGGGAGTTCGTCTAGAAAGCGAAAATCCGTATGATCCAGTTGTTGTTAAGCACACTCCAACTGGATGGAGCTGTATAGGAGCAGGAAACTATGCGGCTGTGTTTGCATACCAAGGAAATGAAGAGTGGGTTGTGAAAATTTATGCTAGGGAACAAGAAGGACTGAAAAAAGAAGCAAAGGTATACCGTAAGCTAGGGGGGCATCCTGCTTACTCTGAGCTTATTTATCAGGGAGAGCAATACTTAGTGTTAAAAAGGCTCAGGGGTATTACTTTATACGAAGCGGTTCATAAAGGGATACAAATTCACGAGAGTACTATCCACGATGTAAATGAAGCATTACAATATGCTAGAGAGCGCGGACTCACCCCTTGTGATATCCATGGGAAAAATGTGATGATGAATGAAGGGAAAGGGTATGTAGTTGACATCTCTGATTTTTATAAGCCTGGCGAGGACGAAAAGTGGAATGATTTAGTGAAAGCTTATTATAAATTCTATAAGCCATTTTTTTATAAATATTCTATACCAATCCCTGATTTTGTATTGGATGCTATACGGCACTCATATCGATTTTATCGAAAATGGAGAAAGAAAAGAAAGCAAGTGCAGTTGTATAAAGGATAAGATGTTTCCTTGCTTGTATGAACAAGTCCTTATAATAAAATAATCCTCTCCGATGTGTGTTGGAGAGGATTATTTATCTGTAGGGTATAAGCAGTGTTTGTGTTGTTATTCAAAGTTATCGGTAAGGAATCTCACGGGCTAAATATTCTCCTATTAGATCCTTAATATAAGGAGCTTCTTCTTCCTTGAAGAAAATCATAATGCCTTCTTCGGATTCTTCCCCATTTTCCTTTGTCACAGTATTGCGAAGCAGAACGCCGTCTCCTGTTTCTGGGACAATGCCAAGTTTATAATGAATGTTATACTCTATATCTCCATTAGGAGAGTGCTCTTCAATGTGAGCATATTTATCATTTGTAATCCACTCAATAGAATCATTCTCTTCGACGTCTTCTTCAAAATCATCATCATAGTCATCAAATTCTTCAGGATCATCATCATAGTCATCAAATTTTTCAGGATCATCATCGTAGTCACCAAATTCTTCATCTTCTTCATCGAAATCCGCATCTTCCATTTCATCCAAATATTCATGAAAAGCATCATGGATGAATGCGAGCATTTCATCTAAATTCCCAAACAGAGCCTTTGTTTCAAAAGCAGTATCCTCTTCAGAATGATAGCAATAAAATTCTTGATTGACTGGATCAAAATGGATGAGACAAAAGCTTTCCTGTTCACCCTCATCAAAACCGACAGCAACTGAGAAGATAAACGAAGGATGCTTTGTTGTTGTGTCTGTATCAAATACAATATTAAGTTCATCAAAGCCCTCGCATACGCCAGGAAGGCTTTGTCTTACTGCGTGTTCCATTCTATAAAACCATTCTAAGCTCATATGATCTCCTCCTCGCTATAACGACTACCCCTAAAGGTTTCCCATGTAAGGCCAAAACATGCTATTTACTTAGAAAAATACAAATAAGAGGAATAAAAAAAGGGCAATCACAGAACACTATGATTGCCCTTTTTTATTAGCTTGCTTGTTTTTTGCCTGCGTTAGCCCCGTTTAAGTTGCTGTGTCTGCGTCCGTATACGAAGTAAATAACAAGACCGATAACCAGCCAAATACCAAAGCTAATCCAAGTAACTGCAGGAAGCTGCAGTACGAGATATCCACAGAAGAGAACTGCTAAAATTGGAACTAACGGAACGAGTGGAACCATGAAGCCTCGTTTTAAGTTAGGTTGTGTTTTACGTAGTACTAAAATACCGACGGAAACCATAATAAACGCGAACAAGGTTCCGATGTTTGTTAGTTCCGCTAATTTGCTAAGAGGAAGTACTCCCGCAAAGAATGAAACAACTAAACCAATTAACCAAGAGTTTACCAATGGGGTTTGTGTTTTTGAATTTACTTTAGAGAACACTTTTGGAAGTAATCCGTCACGGCTCATTGCATAGAATAGACGAGTTTGTCCATACATCATAACAAGTAATACTGTTGTAATACCTGTGATTGCCCCTAGAGAGATAAAGCCTGCTATCCAATCTTGACCAATGTAATTTAACGCAAAAGCCACTGGATTTTTTACACCAAGCTCAGTGTAAGGGACAATCCCTGTTAAAATTGCAGAAACGACAATATATAATATAGTACAAATTGCCAAGGAGGAAATAATTCCAATTGGCATGTTACGCTTTGGATTTTTAACCTCTTCTGCAGCAGTTGAAACTGCATCAAAACCGATATAAGCAAAGAATACGGTTGCTGCACCTGTTGCTACACCGGAGAAGCCAAATGGCATAAATGGTGTCCAGTTGTCTGGTTTTACATACCATACACCTACGCCGATAAATAAAAGAACAACTGCTATTTTAATGATTACCATGATCGTATTGAAACGTGCTGATTTTTTTGCGCCTTGTGTTAATAGGAATGTCATAACAAAAACGATTAAAATAGCTGGTAAATCAATAAATGTACCCTTTTCTGGATTATATGCACTTGTTAAGGCTGTTGGGAAATGGATACCAAAGCCTGCAAGCAATCCTTGGAAATAACCGGACCAACCAGCTGCAACAGCTGAGGCTGCAACACCGTATTCCAAAATTAAATCCCATCCTAAAATCCAAGCGATCAGCTCACCAAACGTCGCATAGCTGTAAGTATAAGCGCTTCCAGACACTGGCACAGAAGAAGCGAATTCTGCATAGCAAAGAGCCGCAAATATGCAAGCCAGACCTGAAAGAACAAATGAGAGTACAAGTGCAGGTCCAGCGTGTTCAGCGGCTGCAACTCCTGTTAGTACGAAAATCCCCGTACCAATAATGGCACCGATTCCGAGCATCGTTAAATCGAATGCTCCTAGTTCTTTTTTGAGTCCTACACCTTTATTGTCAGATTCTTTAAGAAGAGTCTGAATAGACTTCTTTCGAAAAAGACTCATATAAATCACCTTCCTAGTTTGCTGAAAAAATTATGTCGAAATATTTTGTTCGCAGAAGTGATTGTATAATGGATATGACAGTTTGTAAAGTTTAAATATTAAAAAAATTATAGAAAGATATGACAAATTCTTTAAATTTATATATAAAGCAACCGAAAAATATAAGGGGTAATTGTTAGAATTTTAGATATATTCTTAACAAGACTAGTTCTTTAAAAGGTTGATAGAATGAGGAAATAAAAGGAATGGAATTATTAGAATAGTTTTTTGGGATCTGGGGAATAGCGGGATAAAAACTTATTTTTATTATTTTAGGAAATAGATGAAGGTTGGATTTATATTGTATGCGGATAAAAGAAAGGCGAAATAGATTGCAACTGCATTCCATTTCGCCTATCGCTTCATTCAGAGCGGCTGAGTCCAGCTTGGAAGGCTGCAAGGTGATTAAGGGAAGCGTGTCGAATGGTTGTCATCGCTCTTTGGACATCTGCAGGGATTCCGGGAGTCTCAAGAAGTTTAGTATACATTGAAATGTGATCTGTTTCTTTCTCGATGCCTACTCTAAAGGCTGCCTTTAAGGATGCTGGCGCTTCTGTAAGATTGGCAGCTTGATTTTTAGGGACAGGGACCTTGTAGGCTTTAAATAACGGTAGTAAGGTTTCAATATGTGATTGCTCGGCCTTTTTAATACGCACAAATGGTTTGACAGCCCCGAATTTTTGAATGACTGCGTCACACCTTGCCTGTGCTGCATATTCATCCTGAAGTGCGTATGTTAATGCCTTTTTTAATGTAATGGAAGAGTCTTGCAGTGCCCCCTTTGCTCCTAGGTTTTGGAGCGTATTTGTTTGAGCGGAAACAGTGTAAGATACTGTAAGGAACAAAATGGAGGCAATCATGCAGCTGATATACTTAGAAACCGAAGTTTTCATGACAAGAAAATTCTCCTTCCGTACTTGTATTACGAATAGCTTATACAATATTTGTAACAATATACAGATAGTATGAACGAAGGATAAAAGATGGTTTTCATTCTTTCAATTCTATGGTATTGTAAGACAATAACGCAAAGGAATGAGAATATTGACACAATTGACACAATTCGAAAATGTAACTATTTCAAAGAAAGCTAATGTGTATTTTGAAGGAAAGGTAACAAGCAGAACAGTAGTGTTCCCTGATGGTACAAAAAAGACATTGGGTATTATGCTTCCGGGAGAATACGAATTCTCTACTTCTGTGAAGGAAGAGATGGAATTCGTAGGAGGGACTTTAGAATATAAGTTACAAGGCCAAGATTGGCAAAAAATCGAGGAGAGCGGCGTATTCTATGTGCCTGCAAACGAGACATTTCTATTGAAGGTTTATACTGTTGCTGATTATTGCTGCTCATATATAAGTGAATAATTATCCATTAACCATGTAACAAATAGAGGGTGTCTCGAACTTCGGGACACCCTCTATTTTTAGTACACGAAGAGTGGGTTTTAAACTAACATACTGATTTTAGATGCTCGATGAGTTTTCTTTAGGTAGATGATAAAGGCTTGTTTCTTTCTTTTAGAATATCTTGAATGATTTCGATGTGAACGGCAGCCCAAGCTTTCTCGTGAAAGTGAAGGATCACGCTAATGGTTAGAAGGAGGATGTAAATAAAAGAGAAGCCAATGACAATTAAACCTCCGTAATTAAAAAGAAATTTTTGCAGTTGATTGGAGAATACTAACAAAATTAACGGTCCCGATGACACAAGGATAGGGATAATTCCTGAACCATTCTTTTCTTTAATCATACGATAATAAATTTTTTTTAACATACGGTCATCAATGGTACTATAAAACTTTTGGATTTCATCAATTTCTGTAAGTTCTTGGATAGATATAAACTGTTGGTCCTTACTCAGTGTTGTTTTTAGTTTTAGATAAAATCTATGAGCATCTCCGCGTGTTGCAAACATATTCAATCCTCCATTATTAAGGAATTCTTAATAGAAGATTTTGCATGAGAGCTGCTTTTTATACGTAGCTGAGGTATTTTAAGATAGGCTGCCTTAGCAGGAGTTGGTAGAATCTAGCTCATAATGCGGAAAAATGGATGTAGGAAAGGCTGGTTCACCATTCAGCCTTTCGCTATAAAGCTGTTCGGTTAAATGTTAGAATATTTTCAAGAATAAACCTCCCGGCTCTCTCCACTCCTCGCTTATTAAGCTCTCGAAATAAACTTTTATAGTCACTGGCAGATAAATCGCCACCAGTATAGCTTTTTTGCAGATAGTCTAATAATTCCGTTGTATGTAAAGGTACTCGTTTGTTCATGAGTATAAATTGGTGTATAAAGTCTTGCAGTAACACTATTACTCAACCTCCATATAACATGTTTAATATACAAAAATCATACCATGGAACCGATTACAAATTGATTATTTTGAAAATTCAAACTTGCGACATTTATCAACAATATCCTAGTTTATTTTTTTGCACTTTAAGAATGATGGGATTTGCTCAAGTAGCCAAACATCAGGAAGTAGAGCGGTATTTCTTAAGGGGAAAACAAATTGTCCAAAAGCATATGGACTTCTTTAGTGAGATTTTAAAGAAAGAAGACCTTTCTGCTCCTATGTCTTGGGATACAGCTGTTAGTAATTCTACAATAAGTCCCTTTTCAGATAAGTTGATGATGTTTCATGTATCCGCAATGACGGCAGCTGGAATAGGGAACTATAGAGTAGCTATGTCTGCAAGTCCAAGGCGGGATATTGGAATGAGATATGCATCCTTACTTCCTGAAGTTTCGTTATATGCAGAAGCTGGGGCTAATATTATGATTGAGCATGGTTGGTTAGAGGAATCGCCCCAAACAGATGACCGGGATAAGCTGGCAAAGGAATAAATAGTGCACGAATGCAAGCGATAAAGCCTGCAGTAAAAATCTGAGCTATTGATACTAATCAGATTTTTACTGCATAAGGTATGAATGCAGTATCGTTAAATTGTAGATAGCAGATGAATTCTTTTTGCTAATTAGTTAACATAGTGTATAATACCTTGTTGGTATAAAGGAGGGGCGGGACAAATGAAAAACAGAACTTCTATTATGATTAGCATTATCCTTGCGATGTTAGTTGCGTCTATGGATTCTACTATCATGAATACGACTATGCCGATTATTGCAAAGGAATTAGGGCGATTTGACCTATATGCGTGGTCATTTGCGTCATATATGATTTTTTGTACAGTTCTTTCGCCAGTTGCGGGAAGAATTTCTGATTTATTCGGAAGGAAACAAGTATTTGCATCGGGAATTATTTTATTCTTAATTGGTTCGCTTTTGTGTGGATTAGCTCAAGGTATGATACAACTGGTTATCTTCCGTGCTATTCAAGGAATCGGGGCGGGTGTCATGATGCCATTCCCTGCGATTATTGCAGGAGATTTATTTCCGATTGAGAAGCGTGGGAAGATTCAAGCCTTTTTTACGGCAATGTGGGGGCTCTCTGCGATATTGGCTCCGATGCTTGGTGCCTTCTTTGTAGAGTATATGACATGGAGATGGATTTTCTTTGTCAATTTGCCGATTTGTATTTTGTCTATTGTTATGCTGCTGCCGTATAAAGAGGTGTATACACCGAAAAAAGCAAGTGTGGATTATCTGGGTGCCGCTTTATTTGCGATTGGTGTCAGTCTGTTGCTGCTTGTGACGGTATTAGAGAGCGAGCAACTTTTATATGGGATTGCAGGAATTATGATTCTCGTTATCTTTTATTTTTATGAGAAAAAGCAAACGTCTCCTATTGTCCCGATATCGATGATTCACCACAAAACGATTAAGTGGATGAATATTAATGGATTCGTAGGATGTGCTGCTTTATTTGGTACATCCAGTTACATCCCTTTGTTTTTGCAGAGAATGGCCCATCAATCGATTTTTATGAGTGGTGTAGCGTTACTAGGTATGTCACTCGGCTGGATGGTGGCTGCTGTACCGGCAGGGAAATGGATCCTCAAATATGGATACCGTATGCTGCTTATTATTGGCAATGTTTTACTTGTTATGTCTGGTATTATGCTCGCTCTGCTGCAAGAAGGAAATGGCTTCTGGTATGTATTTATCGCTATGGTTGTTCAAGGGATTGCATTTGGTCTAATCTCGACCGTCAGCGTCATTGGTGCACAGCAATTTGTAGCACCGCATGAAAAAGGGATTTCGACGTCTTTCCTAATGTTCTCTCGTAATATCGGTACCGCGATTGGTGTAACAATTATGGGTGCTTTCCTGACAAAGGCGTCCATTTTTATGGAAGGTATGCACCATTTGTTTGTATTTGGGTTTGTAGGAAGTTTGCTTGCGCTTTTAACTGCATTCTTTATTCATGATAAATCGCATGAAGAAACAACGAGCGTACAAGTGGTGTAATAGATAAAAAGGATGAAAGTCACAGGCAGGTATGATTCACTCTATACTTGTTTGTGACTTTTTGTATGACGAAAAGGTGAAAATGAATAACGGCTCTTTTATAATCTTGACTACCCAATAACTGTTTTGTGTAATACATTAGATATACTAGAAGTGGCATCAGCAATTGGATTTATATAAATTGGTAATTGCAACCATTTTTTATTGCTTTTTGGCCGTGAATCCTGAATTTTTACATAAGTTTCATGTGAAAGTGCATGATATTAAACTTTATTAACACAGGGACATAACGTGTCCAAGGATTGCTTGTTATGCCCTCTTATAATATAATTTCACTTGGGAATATTAAGAAAAAACAGTTGTTTTTCTACATGACTTTTTTATGTTTGCTTTTGGATTTATAAATTTTTATCGATCCGCTCTCTAATTAAAAAACTCGGCTGAAACAATACCTTCTCATCCTTTCTTTACAGGTATGAAAAAGTTTGATAGAAATATCTTCGAGTTTTTGAGTCATGTTAAATGGAACGGAGGTCATATGAAGTTTAAGACAAAGCTATATGTTGGACTAGGTTCTATATTTGCCCTAATTATAATCCTTTTAGGCATTCTATTGAGTATGCTTAATCAATTAACTGTAAATATGAATGTTGTAGTGAATGAATTGTCTGATAGGGTAAAGCTCACTTCAGCTATTCAGTATGAGACGAATAATATGGATAAAGAATTGCGTGAGGTTGCATCTCATCCTCCTGAGGACATTCGTCCGAAGATTATAAATGATTGGGAACAATCTCGCCTGAATATCAACAAGTCCCTTGCTTCCCTTCAGGAGATAGATAAACGTGAGAAGTCTCAGGAATTAATCGCAAAGTTTAACACTCTGTATCAAGCATATGAAGGCATTGGTCAGCAAGTTATCACCCTTCAAAAGGTTGATCCCAATGCTGATTTGGATACATTGTTATGGGGGGACTTTAAGCTGACGCAACAACGTATGCTGCAACTCGTAGATTTGCTTCATACGTTGCAGGAACAAGAAATGAAAAATGAGCTTTATCGAACTCGACAAACATATAACTTAGCTGTTCAGGTGATTTATGCTTATGCCATCGTAGGGTTTTTAATCGGTTTAGGAATCGCCCTTTGGTTAATAAGAGGCATGATAAGGAATCTAAATCGAGTGACATCAGTGATGACGAGTGTTTCCGAGTATCAAGGAATGCGGTTTCCTCGGATTGAGGTTACTTCTAAGGATGAAATTGGCGCGATTTCCGAAGCTTTTAATGGTATGGCCCAATCCCTAGAGGAATATATGGAGCAGGAGCAGGAATTAAAGAAAAAGGCGGAGGAACATAGCTGGTTAAAGTCAAGGATTGCAGAAATCACTGCTATATATCCTACGGTAGAGGATTTTCAAACATTGGCGAAGTTATTTATTGAAAAGATTACACCGATGGTACGAGCCCAATATGGTACCTTCTATATTAACGAGGGAAGCGGCGAACAGCAGTATCTGAAAAGAATGGCTTCGTACGCATTTATTCCTGACGCGGCTGAGTTCGATGGCTTTCATTTTGGAGAAGGATTGGTAGGTCAATGTGCTATCGAGAAGAAGCCTATTTTAATTACGGAAGTGCCTGACGATTATATGAAAATTACCTCTGGAACTGGTAGGGCAGCGCCGAAGAATATTTTGATCCTTCCTGCTGAGTTTGAAGACGAGGTCGTAGCCGTCATTGAGTTTGCTTCATTTGAGCCGTTTAGTGACCTTGAGCAGCTATTTCTTCATGAAGTTATGAGCCATATTGGAATTACGATTAATAGTATTGGAAGCCGTATGAAAGTGAGAAATTTGCTTCATGAATCACAGGTTCTAACTGAAGAAATGCAGAGCCAATCTGAGGAACTGCAGATGCAGCAGGAGGAACTAAGAACAATGAATGAGCAGCTTGAGGAGCAGTACCAAAACTCAGAACAGAGGAAAGAGGAGCTTGAAAAAATCAGCAGAATGCTCGAGGAAAAGGCTCAGCAGCTTGTCCTTAGCTCCCAATATAAATCTGAGTTTCTGGCAAACATGTCTCATGAGCTTCGAACACCGCTTAATAGCCTGTTGATTCTAGCTCAAATGTTGGCAGAGAAAGATTATGCAAATCTTACATCTAAGCAATTAGAGTATATTCAAACCATTTATTCATCTGGTAATGACCTACTCCATCTTATCAATGATATTTTAGATTTAGCGAAGGTGGAAGCAGGAAAAATAGAAGTAATTCCGACTGCTGTAAGACTTCAAGATGTGAAACAGCTTGCTGAAAGACAATTTTTACCATTAGCACGTCAAAAGGGAATCCGTTTTTCAGTGCAGCTAGATGAGGACGTACCAGAAGTACTTTATACGGATGAGCATCGACTTAATCAAGTTTTGAAAAATCTATTATCGAATGCTTTTAAGTTTACAGAAAAAGGGAGTGTATCTTTAATCATACACAAGGCTGTTAAAAAAGGCTCGAAGGATAGATTTTCTGTGGAACAAAAAGATTCAGCATTAGCTTTTTCAGTAATTGATACCGGAATTGGTATTCCAAAAGAAAAACAAGCGCTTATTTTTGACGCCTTTAAACAAGCCGATGGGACTACTAGCCGCAAGTATGGCGGTACCGGATTAGGGCTATCGATTAGTCGAGAAATTGCTCAATTGCTGGGTGGATTTATTGAAATGGATAGTGAAGAGGGAGCAGGGAGTTCTTTTGTCCTATACCTTTCAAACTATGAATTAAACAGTCATGGAGAATCCCTATCTGCAAGAATGGAAGTTGCAGCGGGTCAGATGGAGCAGGAGATTTCTTCAGTTGAAAATAAAGTGAGCGCCTATCCGTATGAGACAAATGAATCTAATACAAGTGGAAATGCCTTGATGAGAGGGAAGAAGATTCTAATTGTGGACGATGATATGCGGAATATATTTGCCTTAACAGCAGCACTGGAAGGATATGAGATGGAAGTTTTATTTGCGGAAAATGGCGAGGAAGGAATTGAGGTTCTACAGGAAAATCGTGATATAGACTTGCTTATGATAGATATTATGATGCCAAAAATGGACGGATTTGAAGCAATGCGCTTAATTCGAGGCATGAGCGAGTTTGCAGAGTTGCCAATTATCGCTTTGACGGCTAAGGCTATGAAGCACGACAGGGAACAATGTATTGAAGCAGGAGCCTCCGATTATATTAGTAAGCCAATTAATTTAGATCAGCTATTCTCTTTAATGCAAGTATGGCTATATAGATAGGTGGGGACGGCTATTACAGATCAATTTAATAAAATCAGAGACAATCATCATAGTGAGCTGGAAAAAATAGAGATAGAGCTATTGTTGGAAGGTATTTACCGTTATTATGGTTTTGATTTCAGAAACTATGCCTTCCCGTTCCTGCAAAGGCGAATTCTGCATTGCATGGGAGCAGAGAAGCTTACAAGTGTATCAGCATTGCAGGAAAAGGTCTTTCGTGATTCTGCAGTAATGAAAAAATTGTTTGCTGAGTTCTCTGTGAATGTGACAGAGATGTTTCGTAATCCTTCCTTTTTCTTGGCGCTTCGTACAAAGGTGCTCCCTATGCTGAGAGAGTGCAACAATATCCGTATTTGGCATGTTGGTTGTGCCTCAGGAGAGGAAGTGTACTCTATGGCAATTCTTTTGCATGAAGAAGGGCTGTATGAGAAAACAACTATTTATGCAACTGATATGAATGCGAAGGTTTTGAAAAAGGCTAAGCAAGGGACCTTCCCTTTAGAAAGAATGCAAACTTATACAAAAAATTATTTTCAATCCGGAGGGAAAAGAGCTTTTTCAGAGTACTATACAGTGCAGCAGGAACAAGTAATTTTTCAGCCATTTCTTAGAGAAAATATCGTGTTTGCTCAGCATAATGTTGTGACGGACCATTCATTTAATGAGTTCCATATTATTATTTGCCGGAATGTTATGATTTACTTTAATAAAGTTTTGCAAAATCATGTACATCGACTATTATACGACAGTCTAAGCGTATCTGGTTTCCTTGGACTGGGTGAAAGAGAGGAAGTTCAATTTACGAGCTATGCAGACTACTATAACGAATTTGACTCGAAAGAAAGACTATATCGGAAAATCAAATAGTGTAATAACTTCTAAGAAAGTGAATATCTTAATGGTTGATGATCGACCAGAAAACTTGTTAGCTCTAGAGGCAGTGCTTACATCTCCTCATTATCACTTAGTTAGCGCAAGCTCTGGAGAAGAAGCGTTAAAGTGTTTGTTGCAGAAGGATTTTGCAGTTATTTTACTGGATGTACAAATGCCGGGATTGAATGGATTTGAAACTGCGAAATTAATTAAGAAACGAGAAAAGTCCAAGAATATCCCAATTATTTTTATTACAGCTATCAGCCAGGATATGGAGCATGTTCTTCAAGGCTATTCCGTTGGAGCTATTGATTATATTTTTAAACCATTTTATCCAGAAACGCTCCAAAGAAAAATAGAACAATTTGTAAAAATACATCAAAATCATGAACAAATCAGGATGCAAAGTGAAGCAAAGCGTTCCGTCGAACTTGAGGAAGTGCATAATAAATTAGATATAACAACTCTTGATTTACGCAAGACAGAGGCACTTTCAAGAGTAATTGGCGAAACATTAAGGGATACAATTGTTACTTGTGATGAGCGAGGCTACATTCTATCTGTCAATCCTGCGGTAACAGAGATGTTTGGATACCAAACAGAAGAGTTACTAGGACAATCTATTACAGATCTCCTCCTTTCTATAAAGCAGGATGGGGGAGAAAGTACTGCTTTTACCACTGCTTCCTTTGTTAAGCAAACTACTAAGAAGGTAATGGAATGTACTGCTTTACGCAAAGATGGAAGCCATTTCTTTGCTGACATTCAAATCGGAGAAGCTATCATTGAAGGCGATTGCATCTTCGTGTGCTCCATTCATGACATTACAGAGCGGAAACAAATGGAAGAAGTGAGAAACCAAAGATTTAATGAGTTAGAAAAGCTGGTGGAGGAAAGGACGTTAGACCTTTTATTAGCTAATGAGAAGTTACAGAAGGAAATTGAGGAAAGAAAAAAGATAGCAGATGATCTCTATCTATCTCAAGACCGCTTTCGGAAGATTTTTGAATCCAGTCCGTGTTTAATAGCAATTCGTTCCTTACAGGATGGAAGATATATAGATGTGAATGCAAGCTGGTTACATTATACCGGTTATCGTTATGATGAGGTGAAGCAGCAAACGTCTGACTTATTAAATTTTGTTCAGAGCTGTGATGGCGACGATAATGACTTTGATACTCTTGCATTTAGTAAGCCAATTCGGAACATGAAAATCAGTTATCAAACTAAAATGGGAGAAGTACGGCGTGGTTTATTATCAACAGAAATGATAGAAATTCAGGATGAAACATGCGTCCTGATTGTGCTGATAGATATTACCGAAAGGGATCTTCTAGAGAAAGAAGTGTCGCGATTAGATCGTTTGAATTTAGTTGGGGAGATGGCTGCTGGAATTGCCCATGAAATTCGAAATCCGATGACAACGGTTCGTGGATTCTTGCAAATCGGAAGAATCGACAGCAAACAGCTTTCGCCTGAGCATATCGATTTAATGCTGGAAGAGCTTGACAGAGCTAATGGTATTATTAAAGAGTTCCTGAATCTGGCCAAAAACAAAACGAACCATAAAACAAAACAATCTCTCAACTCGATTATTGAGGCCTTATTTCCGCTTATACATGCAGAAGCTTTGCTTGCAGGTAAACGGGTTTTGTTAGACTTGGAGGACTGTGCGGAGCTGTACTTAGATGAAAAAGAAATTCGCCAGCTTCTATTAAATCTTTCTTTAAATGGGCTGGAGGCTATGACCTCTGGAGGACAGCTTACGATTAAAACCTATTCCGAGGGGCAAGAGGTTGTAATGGAAATACAAGATCAAGGCACTGGCATTACAGCAGAATTGCTTGATAAAATTGGAACTCCATTTTTTACAACGAAGGATAATGGGACAGGACTAGGCTTAGCAGTATGCTATAGCATAGCTGAACGCCATCATGCTGTAATTAAAGTACAAACAAATGACCAGGGAACTATCTTTTCAATTCATTTTAAAGCCTGATTTGCTCCGCTTTAAGAAAGGATAAATTTCCAGCTTGAATTATAATGGAAAGGGAATCGATAGTGAGAAAGAGATGGAGGAACATTCTATTTATTTGTGCTGTCCTTTGTGTCGTTTTTATAGGTTATACAGTTACATTTGCTAAGAAGGACAAGCCTGAGATTGTTGTTGTTTTAAAAGGATCAGATATACAGTATTGGAACATTGTTAAGGCAGGAGCCGAAAAAGCATTTAAGGATTTTGGGGTAAAGGGGAAAGTTGTAGCACCTGAGACCACCTATCCCGCTGAAAATCAAATTCGTATATTGAAAAATGTGTTGAAGGAAAAACCAAAAGCATTGATCGTTGCCTTGACGGAGCCTTCTATAACTGTACCTGTATTAAAAGAATATAAAAAGAATAATATTCCTGTGTTATTAGTAGATACAGGAGCAAATTGGGATGATCAAACTGCTTTTATCGGTACAGATAACCCTACACTAGGCAGAAAAGCAGGAGAGTTATTAGCTTCCATGTTGCAGCCTGGGGATAAAGTGGCTCTTATTGGTGGGGAAGATTCGGTGTTTGTTGAGAGAAGCGCGGGGGCGAAGGAGACTTTAGGGGCTGCAGGTATCGGCATTGTCTCGGAGCAATCGGGGTATAACGAAATTGGTGATCTAAAACCAGTAATGGAAAACGTATTACAAGCACATCCTGAGATTAAAGGTGTCTTTGCTACTGACGATATAATGGCTTTAGATGCATTAAAGGTAATAGAACAAAAAAGGTTAAACATACCAGTTATTGGTGCAGATGGTATTATAAAACTTATCGATTATATTGAAAAAGGAACTTTAACGAGTACAGTAGCACAAAACCCATATGATATGGGATATATAAGCGTAGAAAATGCAGTAAAAGCCATAAAGGGTGAAAAAATACCAAAACAGATTGATAGTGGTGTTGATATTATAACGAAGGATAATGCGAAAGAGAAATTAGACTTTTTAGAAAAGGTCTTGAAGGAAAGATAGATGTTGCGAAATATTTATAATCCTGAATAAGTTACTTGAGGAACAAGAAAAAAGCTACAGATATGATGCTCTGTAGCTTTTTTCTTGTAGAGGACAAGTTAAGCCTTTTGGCCAGTAAAAATGTCCTGCACTGATAAGTAAGGTTATCGAATACCTTTCATAAAATGCTGGAGTTTTGGTGACATTAAAAATAATAGAATTGACAAGAGAATCGAGGCTGCGCCAATAACACCAAAGTAGACCATTTCGGTTTCAGGTGTGTAAAATTTAACGATTTGTGCATTGATTGCTTGGGCAGCAGCGTTGGATAAAAACCATAAACTCATGGTTTGTGCTGAGAAAGCAGCAGGTGCTAATTTTGTTGTAGCTGATAATCCTACAGGTGACAAACACAATTCACCAATTACGACAACGAAGTAACTCAGAACAAGCCAGAGCGGGTTTACTAATGAATGAGTACCGCCAAAGTAAGCAGGCAGAAGAATCACTAGGAAGGACAAACCAGCGAACAATAGCCCTAATGAAAATTTTTGTGGAATTGTTGGCTGTCGATCTCCTAGCTTTACCCATACCCAGGCAAGTACAGGTGCCATAATGATAATAAATAATGGATTCAAGGATTGAAACCAAGCTGGTGAAATATGAATTCCGGCAAAATCTAATTGTGTACGTTTATCAGCATAGCTTGCAAGGATGGTCGCTCCTTGCTCTTGTATAGCCCAAAACATGATTGATGCGATAAATAACGGAATATAGGCGATGATTCGTGAACGCTCATCATTTGTTGTTTTAGGACTGCGGTACATCGTAACAAAATAGGCGATTGGAATCGCAATTCCTAATACCCCCACAAGTGCAATAAAGGTTTTGACAGTTAAAGCGTCCGTTAGAATAGCAATGATAATTAAGATGGCAACAATAACAGCAGCTAGTCCAAAAAGAGTGAAAACCTTTTTCTTTTCTGCTTGTGATAAAGGGTTTGCTATCAATGTACCTGCAAGACCAAGATTTGTTTTCTTAGTGAACATAAAGACCATTAATCCTAGGAACATACCGACAGCAGCCATTCCAAAACCTAAATGGAAATTATATTTCATTCCAGCAGTTCCGACTATTAAAGGGGCCAGGAATCCTCCAAGATTAATTCCCATATAAAAAATGCTAAATCCAGCGTCTCGACGATTGTCCTTTATACTATAAATTTCTCCAACAATACTAGAAACATTAGGCTTTAATAATCCAGTACCGATGATAATGAGAACCATCGAAGTAAAGAACATTGCCAGGCTTCCAGGGATAGCTAACGCAATATGGCCAAGCATAATCAATATTCCACCGTAAAACACAGCCTTTGATGTTCCAAAAAGCCTGTCAGCAAACCATCCTCCAATAATTCCTGACATATAGACTAATGATCCGTATATAGACATAATAGCCAGCGCAGTCTGCTGATCAAGTCCTAATCCCCCTTTTGAAACTTCATAGTACATGTAGTAAACAAGGATTGCCCTCATTCCATAATAGGAAAAACGCTCCCAGAATTCCGTGAAGAAGAGAGTGAATAAGCCTTTAGGGTGTCCGAAAAACCCCTTTTGAGGAACGCTTTCCACAATTTTACGCTTATTTAAGTCTGACATCCTGCAACCTCCTTTATATTATTTTATAATAATACTATTGATGGTTTTACTTAGTCAAAAATTACTTCTATATATTCAAAAAAATTTCATAATGTTAAGTTTTTTTGTTTGTTTTTATGAGGTTATTATGTTTTTTTGAAGATTTTATGTATCGTTTTTGTTTGAATTGTTTAATAATTATGAAATATAAAATTTTTTTGAGATATTAATTTAAGCAGAGGTGGCTGCTGCTGTTTGATGTAATGATAGGTTAGGAGCAGCAGTCGCTGCTCCTTTTTTGTGGAGAAATTTTAGGCATAGACGTCTTTAAAATAGAATATTAATTTGTTTTAAGAGAGCGAGCAATTTGATTATTTGCAGCATAACATAAAGTACCAATCAACAGGGAGATGATGACAATAGGTGCTTGGATGATTTACGCGCTGTGGGCGGTATTAGGCTTTATGTTGCTTGATTTGGTTGTTGGCTTTGTTAAAGCTTTGGTTACTGGGACGTTTTCTTCGAAATTGGTGTTAGATTATTTAAAAGATGTTCTATACTATGTATTTCCGTTATTATTTGTTATGAATATTATGTCAATTGATCCTACAGGCTGGATACTTATGATTTTTTACTATATTGGCAGCTTGGCTGTTATTTGGAATTATTTGGTCTCGATTAAAAATAAATGGAAAGCATAAGCTCTCTCTTATTGTTAAAAAAGTCGCTTGTTATTAACTAACAAACGACTTTTTTTATTTGGTGTATTTTAACAATAGCGTGTATATGTAACTAAGTCTCTGTCTTCGCCTAACGGCTCGCTAATCGGCGAGTTTTTTTATTATAGTGAATATTGGGTTCAATCTATTCTGGGTACTTATTTTTAATTAAATGTAAAGCGCTGGATTTTGATGATGAGTATATTAATAGCCTGAAAAAGAGGTTAGTGAAACAACTTCGGTTCTAAAAAGAGAAACAACGAATAAAATCTGTGGAAAGATTCTTTTTATAAGACATCCTTAGAGGGAGAGTTTATAGTTTTTGTTTAATTCTGGTAACTGAAAAGCAGGATGAGGGTATGTCTGCTTTTCAGGAATCTATGGACTTTATAGGTAATGAATATTATTTTTTTACATGGAAAGAAAAAGCCTTTTAATGCTATAAAGAAGGCTTTTTTGGGTTCAGGGAAACCAGTGAAAGGGAAGGGTGAGTCCTCCTCACTATACTTTATGGAGTTTTCATCATGTAGCGTTTGTCTTTAGGTATGAAGTACCCCTTGAGACTGTGTTTTTGTAGAACAGTAAAATCTGCAAAGGGAGTGGGGGCATGAGGAAGTATCGGTGGATTAAGTGGCGTAAATTCCTTCTTTGGTTGGCAATCTTCGTTCTTATCGGTGTCGTGTTATGGATAGGAGGGCCGCCAGCCAGGGAGATCGCATTAGGCATTCTTAATATTTTACTGCAGCTGCTTTTCGCTGTTGTGTTTATAATTATCCAATTTGTTGCTCTTTTTTGGTTCCTGGCCCGCGGACGCACATATTGGATTTTGCCTGGCGAAACCGGTGCTACCTGGGATGATTATCGAGGGAATCCTGAGATTGTTGAAAATGCTAAGCGGATTGTTATCCTGCTTAAAGGTGTCAAAGAATTTAAGGAGATGGGTGGCGAGGCAATACGGGGATTGTTGCTTTGCGGACCTCCCGGAACAGGAAAATCTTATCTAGCTCAGGTGATTGCCAACGAAGCACAGGTGCCCTTTGCTTATGCTTCAGCTCCAAGTTTTCAAAATATGTTTTTTGGTGTCGGCAACTTAAAGGTCATGTCTTTATATAAGAAAGCCCGGAAGCTGGCAAAGGTATATGGTGCTTGTATCATCTTTATTGACGAAATCGACGCGATTGGGATGAACAGGCAGGCAGGGGCCGGCGGAATGGGAGGGATGTTTGGCATGGGTGGGGCAGGCTTGCTTAATGAGCTGCTCTTGCAGATGGATCCCCCGAACATCGATAACTCCTGGTTTGCTAAGACGCTTCGCTCACTCGGGTTGCGCCGCACAAAGGCAGAGCGTCCGGCGGTGTTGACGATTGGAGCGACTAACATGCCCGATGTACTCGATCCTGCACTGCTCCGACCTGGACGCTTCGACCGGAAGCTTTGGGTAGACTCTCCTGACTATGATGGCCGAGTGGATGTCTTCCATTATTACCTCGAGAAGGTGAAAAGGGACCCCAGCTTGACTCCAGAGCGTGCGGCACTTGACACAGTTGGCTACAGCCCCGCGCAGATTAAACATATTGTCAATGAGTCAGTTGTAATTGCTCATCAGCGAGGAGCCCAACTGTCTAACTATGAGGATTTCCGGGCTGCTATGGAGACCTATGAGTGGGGACTCAAGCAGCCGCTTCGCTCCATGAGCGAGGATGAGAAGCGGAACGTTGCTTACCATGAGGCTGGTCATGCAGTGGCTCAATATCTGCTAAAGCCGCATGAACGGGTTTGGAAGGTGACAATCATCCGCAGGGGCAGTGCGCTCGGTCTTGCCGCTACCAAACCGATACATGAAAGGTATAATCGAAGCAATAGTGAGATTTTGGCGGAGATCCAAGTTTGTTTAGCAGCCCGTGCGGTGGAAGAAGAGTTTCTAGGGAAGAAATTAAATGGAGTGACTTCTGATTTGAGGCAGGCTACAGAGTTGGCCGGTGCTTATCTCGGTTTGGTTGGTATGGGGGATGAACTGTTTAGTTGGCTTGCTTTAGACTCGCGACCAGATGGACTTAAAGCGCTCCGCCCTAAAATTAATGAGTTGTTAAATGGCCAGATGATTGAAGTGAAGAATTTAGTACGGGAACAAGCTGAATTTGTTCATACCATCGCGGATGAGTTGCTGAAGCGGGGAGATTTAACCGGGGAGGAGATTGAGCAGATTTATAATCAATTATCTCATCATAACTAGTTGGTTACCGAAGGCAGAATCCAAAGAATATCTTTCAGCTGCTATGCTTAGTTAGACATACAGTTATTTTGAGGAGAAATCCATGAATTATACGCTGCTGGGAAGTCAACTCTTTGAATATTCATCTAAAAAGGGCTATTGGAAAAGAGGTGGCTGCAATAAAACACCGCTACAATAGCCCTGTTTAGTAATATGAAATGAATGATTTTATACTTCAATGATGATCGGAAGAATCATCGGCCTTCTTTTTGTACGAGAGTATAAAAATTGTCCGAGTTTTTCTTTTACATCCCTTTTTAGAACACTCCATTGGCTAATATTTGATTTTTGTAAGCTGGTGATGGTTGTTACAACGAGCTGATTAATTTCCTTCATGAGATCTTCCGACTCGCGACCATATATAAATCCGCGGGAAATCGTGTCCGGACCAGCAATGATTTTATGTTCCGTTTTACTAAGGGTGATAACAATCACGAGCATACCATCCTCAGAAAGCTGTTTGCGATCCCGTAAAATAATGTTTCCAACATTACCAATACTTAGGCCATCTACATAGATATTGCCCGCAGGTATTCGTCTAGTTTGTCGAGCCACCTGGTTATGTATATCGACAATATCTCCATTATTAATTATAAAGATATGCTCTCTTTTGACACCGACCGATTCTGCCAGTAAGCGATGATGATGCAGCATTCTAAATTCGCCATGAATTGGAATGAAATATTTGGGCTTCATTAAAGTGAGCATTAGCTTTAATTCTTCCTGATATGCATGCCCGGAAACATGCATTCCCGTTGAACTACCTGAGCCATAAATGACATGAGCCCCTAATAAAAATAAATTGTCGATAATACGTGAAACATTGCGTTCGTTTCCTGGTATAGGGCTTGCAGCTATAATGACGGTGTCCTCCGGCAGAACCTCTACTTGCCGATAGCTTCCGCTGGCTAGACGGGCGAGAGCAGCCATAGGCTCACCTTGGCTTCCTGTACAAAGGATAGCTACTTTTTCAGGATCCATTTGATTAATTGCATTTGCTTCAATCAACATCCCTTCAGGAATATCTAAATAACCTTGTTCCATAGCAACAGACACTACATTCACCATACTCCGGCCCAGCAAGGCTAGTTTCCTGTTCGTTTTTAAAGCGGCATTCACGATTTGTTGTACACGATTCACATTAGAGGCAAAAGTAGAGATGAAAATTTTTCTATGAGCTTTCATGAATGCTTCTTCAATATGCTCGCCAACAAAGCGTTCCGATGGGGTAAATCCCGGGCGTTCAGCATTTGTGCTTTCAGAGAGTAACGCTAAAACTCCATTACTTCCTATTTTAGCCATTTTATGAATATCCGGATATTGATTATTCACAGGGGTCAAATCAAATTTGAAATCACCCGTATGAACGACTGTGCCTTCAGGTGTATGAAATGCAATCCCAAGGCAGTCAGGAATACTATGGTTTGTTTTAAAAAAGGTTAGACGAATTTCTCCAAATTCAATATCCGATTCAGAGTGAATCGGAAACAATTGAGCTAAATCTTGAAGTCCATGTTCTTGCAATTTAATTTCAATTAAACCGAGTGTTAGGCGTGTAGCGTAAATGGGTATATTCAGTTCCTTTAATAGATATGGAACACCCCCGATATGATCTTCGTGTCCATGGGTAACAACTAAAGCTCGAATTTTATCCTTATGTTCTTGTAAGTATGTAATATCAGGTATAATTAAATCAACCCCTAATAAATTTTCATCCGGAAACTTAGAGCCGCAATCGATGACTACGATGTCATTAGCGTATTGTAGCGCATACATATTTTTTCCTATTTCATTAATGCCGCCTAAAGCAAAAATAGACAATGTATTTTCTGTTGTGCTCAAAGTGAACTCCTCCTTTGGAAAGGATTAAAGATATGTAAGGATATAAAGAAATTCTTTTTTACGCTTCTTATTGCCACTCAATAGCATTTTGATTTTTTACAGAATGAATGGTTGCTTTCTTTATTATCTAGTTGAGCTGGAGTATAGTTAGTTCAGCTCAATTAACCTTCAGTTTATATGTTCTCCAAGTATATGTAATATAATTCCGAGGGAAGCGCATAGCGTAGGTGATGATACGGTGGGAACCTTGGTAGTTGCTGTTAATTACAATGTGGAAAAGGACAAAATTTCCGGTTAGAAGTCATTCAATGATCTTTTGTTAAAATTTATATATGTGAATTTTTAGTTTTTATCTATAGTTGTGGTTTAGAATTCATTACCGGATAAACAGAAGCATATGAGTGGTTTTTCTTGCACTGTAAGAAAGTATAAATTTCCAGCTAGGCGCGAATTCGACGTAGTCGAAAATTTTAGAAATACGAATACAGTGTAAGGGCAACTACGCCTCTGTCTTCGCCCAAGGGCAGGGCTCACCAATCGGCGAGTTTTCTTTATTCAACGAGGTACTTATGGAATAAAAAACTCTAGGCAAGTAGCATGCTATGTATGTTAAAATGCTTTTATGTGAATATTTTACGCTTTAGCATCGATAAAGTGAAAATACAGTAGAGAGTCTATAAGTAAAATCTTTTTTAGTTTGAATATTCCATAATAGCCATATTACTTGTGTTATTTAGTTCCTACTTATATGGGATGCCTATATACTTAAATGAATTTAAAATCAATATTAACTTATAAGTAACATGACTTATATAAGGTGTTTTATTTTTTACAGAAGGAGAGGTACATGATAGTGTCAATAAAGAAGAGGCTATCTTTAATTTTTACCTTACTAGTATTATGTATTTTAATAGCTAATAATACATTGCACTATATATTATCCAAAAATAAATTAATAGAATATAATGAAAAAGAAATAGCATTAATTACCCAAGAAGTATCGTACCAGGTAGAGAATGCAAAAGAGGGTTCTTTATATGTGGAAAATATTATTGGCAGGGAGTTGAGAACAGCTTCTATCGCCATAAACAAATCTTTACCGTCCAAATATGAAGATGTGACAAATGAACAGTTAAAAGCCTTAGCTGATGAACTAATGATATCCCATATTACGTTATTGGCACGAACGCAGGATGATATTATAGGAGTAAAGTCCTCTGATCCGCATGAGATTAATATGTCAACAAAAGAATGGACCTATTGGCATGATGCCTTTCAACAGCTCTTCTCTTTATCCCCTGTTACAGTGAAAGAAGGGCTAGCTTTACCTAACTATTGGACAGGACCGATTGAGATTGCTTCTAGCAATCCTGATCATACAGATAAATGGGGTTACTATTATGATGGATCCTCTAATTTTATAATAGACCCATATCTTCGTGACAATCAGGTGCTAGATTATGAAAAACGGTTTGGACCAGCTAATGTAATGGATCGTTTCACGAAAAAACTCGATGGTATCTTAGAATTGACGGTTTTTAATCCGAAAAATTTTGGCCAGAAGAATAGCAGTGTATCTATAAATGGGAATACTTATATCAAGATAGCCGATCAGCCGATTTGGTACGGAACATATAAGTATAGAAATCAAAAAACAGATGCAAAACTCATTCAAACAGCGATAAAGACTGGAAAAACACAGAGTTATATTAAAGAGATAAATGGAAAAGATGTTAGGAAAACTTTAGTTCCTATCCGAACAGGAACTGCAGAACCGTATGTTATAGGAGTCACATATGATTACAGCATAATTGAGAAAGAACTCAAAAATGAACTGCTAAAACATTTGTTATTGTCCATTCCCTTTATATTAATTGTGCTCATAACAAGTATTGTGTTTTCGCGTTCTATTACAAAACCAATTGGTTATATAGTTGAACAGGTAAATGAGATTGCCCAAGGAAACTTTGGGAAAAAGTTAGTTTTAAAACGAAAAGATGAACTAGGGCATCTTACACAAAATGTAAATGCTTTATCCAGTTTTTTGAAAAACTATGTAGATGATTTAAAACAAAGCCAGGAAGTTATTGAATTCCAAGCGTATCATGATCCGCTCACTGGGTTGCCTAACAGAAGATATTTTCAAGAAGAGCTGCATCAGGGAGTGGCGAATGTGAAAAAAACAGGGAATATCATCGCTTTGTTGTTTATTGATATAGACCGTTTCAAAGACGTTAATGATTCGTTGGGACATGCTAAAGGGGACCGCTTGATAAAGCTGATCTCTGAGCGGATAAAGGGATGCCTGCCTGCGAAAGATAGTGTCCTCACGAGACAGGGCGGGGATGAATTTGTTATTTTATTTAGTAACCTTGATTTAGAGAAAATAAAAGAGATAGCTGAAACAATTGTAGCTGCCGTCAAACAGCCTTATTCTGTAGAAGGAAATGAAGTTTATGTAAGTGCAAGCTGTGGCATGAGTGTATATCCGACTCATACGGAAGATCCTGATGAACTTATGGTATATTCGGACGTATCGATGTACGCTGCGAAAAAACAAGGCGGCAACAAGGTTATCCTATATGATGATGCAATAAACAAAGAGAAAAAACAAAGATTGCGCATAGAAACACGTTTGAGAAAAGCAATTGAAAATGAGGAAATTGAAGTGTATTATCAGCCAAAAATCAATGCTCAAGCAGATGTAATAACAGGGGTAGAGGCATTGTTGAGATGGACTGATGCGGAATTGGGGTTTGTACGGCCAGACATATTTGTTTCCGTTGCGGAAGAAACAGGACTCATTCATTCTTTATGGGAGTTAGCGATGAGGAAAGCTTGCTCTCAAATAAGTAAGTGGAATGAGAAGCGTTTAGAACCGTTGAGCCTTGCTGTTAATTTTTCGGCTAAACAATTTCAAGACCCTGCTTACTTGGTAGGACGGGTGAGAGAAATTTTGAGCGAATGTCAACTGGCAGCACAAAACTTTGAAATAGAAATTACAGAAAGTACGTTATTTATCAACTCGGATGAAACAATTAAAGCTTTAGAAAGCTTACAAGAATATGGCGTATCTATTTCTATTGACGATTTCGGAACAGGGTATTCTTCATTAAGCTACTTAAAGACTCTACCAATAAATTGTCTTAAAATAGATCGATCATTTATTCAAGATATCCAGGAAGATTATAGTGATTCTGAAATTGCTAAAGCCGTTATCAATCTAGCTCAAAGCCTTCGGTTACAAGTAGTGGCAGAAGGGGTTGAGCAAGAATATCAAAAAGAATTTCTAATGAAAAATAATTGCTATCATATGCAGGGCTATTTGTTTAGTAAGCCAGTTTGTAAAGAGGAGCTTGAACGGTTATTGCTAAATATAAATGAACAGAAAACTTACTCATAAGGCTGTTGAGTTTATTTGGGCGGGCTCATGGAATGAGAGAGTGCATTATATATGATAAAAGCTTCATATGATAAAACCAGTATCTATCTAGCTGTATTGACCGAACCTGATAACAGAATGTATATTTTAATTAATGCTTAAAACTACTGGAGTGTTATTGACGTGCATTACTAGCTAACGAGAGTAAGTAGATATTTAGAATAAAGGAGCTGTATATACGAAGTGTTTATTACTGAAAACAAGGAGCATAGGTTAATTACCCAGAACTTTTTTGATATATTGGAACAAAATCCTGCTGAAATCAATAAAAAGATTGCTCAGTCACAAAATTTTATGAATGCTGTTAGAGAGCTGATTGAATTATGTGGGGATGATCCGGATCGCGATGGTCTTGAAGAAACTCCATATCGAGTACTGAAAGCATTTTTAGAATATACAGAAGGGTATAGAGAAGACCCTAAAGCTCACCTGATGAAAACCTTTGATGTTGATCATCAAGAGTTGGTTTTAGTAAGAGATATTGAATTTCATTCCATGTGTGAGCATCATTTTGCCCCCTTCTTTGGTGTAGCCCATGTAGGTTATATACCTAATGAGAAAATTACAGGCTTATCAAAAATTGCTCGTCTGGTCGAAGGATATGCAAAAAGATTTCAAGTTCAAGAACGAATGACAACTGAAATTGTAGAGGCGATAGAGGAGATTTTAGAGCCTAAAGGAATAATGGTAGTGATTGAGGCAAAGCATATGTGCATGTGTGGGCGTGGCATTAAAAAGTCAAATGCATCCACTGTTACCTCGTCCGTTCGTGGTATATTTGCCGATCAACCGGATGCGCGTGCTGAATTTTTATCACTTCTCCAAGGACGTATTTAAGTGGTTTATAGTTGATTCTATTAAGGAAAAAAAGCGTATGCCAAAGTGTTTACGCTTTTTTTCTTAGGGAAATAGACAATAAATGTAAGGCGTGGCAATAGCGGATATGGTTACAGATTTAAGTTGTATTTAGAGTTGATTTTGTCAAAATAAGAAAATAGCTGTGAGTCAGAAGAACGTATAAATAAAAAATGATTAAGGTGGAAGAATACGGTGAAAAAAACATTGCTAATTGATATGGACTCGGTAATATGTGACTTAATGTCAGTATGGCATGAGCGTTATAACAGAGATTATCAGGATAATTTAACTGTTGATCGGTTAGAATGTTGGAATTCTGAAAAATATGTCAAGCCTGAATGCGGGACAAAAATATATGATTATTTAAAGGAACCTGGTTTATTTCTAGGATTAGAACCACTTCCTAATGCTATCGAGGTGCTAGAAAGATTACACGGTAAGTATGATATTTTAATAGTAACAAGCAGTGTTTCTAATGCTTTTGCCGAAAAGGAACTATGGATCGAAAAGTATCTTCCTTTTATTGGAAAATATAATTTGGTTTTTTCTCATCGTAAAGATATGATTGTGGGAGATTTATTGTTTGACGATGCGCCGCACAATTTAACAGCGTTTTCCTCAACAGGCCGGATTGCAGTAGCGATGGATTATCCTTATAACAAAGAAGTCCCTGTTCCAAGGGTTAAAAATTGGCTGGAGTTTGAAGAGTTTCTAAAAAAAGGGGACTGAGAGGGGGATAGGCTGCATGCAACATGTTGATGTAATCATTATTGGGGGTGGACCAGCAGGGATTTCGGCTGCGATATGGTGCAAGAGACTGGGAGTTAACCATCTCCTTCTTGAGAAAAAGGAAGAACTGGGCGGACAATTCTCCAAGATCCATAATGAAATTATCGATTATCCAGGGCTATATGCTAAGGATGGCAAGGAAATGCAAAGGATGTTTGTAGAGCAGTTTGACTGCTCAGGATGCTCATACAGATTAGGTACAAACATTTTCTCTATTAATCATTCCCTACAAACGATTAAGATTCAACAGAAAAATAAAATAGAAGAAATTCACTTTAACTATCTAGTGTTAGCGACAGGGACTAATCAAAGAAAGCTTGAGGTTCCTGGAGAGAAGGAAATGATAGATAGAGGAGAAAGCTATTCTGCTACAGCAGACAGATATTTGTTTAAAAATAAGATAGTTGCTGTTGTAGGTGGAGGAGACCGTGCTTTTGAAGGAGCAATTTTATTAGCGGAGGCAGGAGCAATAGTTTATTTAATCCACCGTTCTAAATATTTTAAGGCAAGAACCCAATATACTGATATCGCTTCTCAAAAAGGGAATATAAAAATTATTACAGATACTAAAGTCACCGCCATTCATGGAGACAAGCAGGTAACATCCATCGATCTGATCAATACGCATTTAAATAAGGTTTTTTCCTTAGAGATAGACGCTCTATTTGTAAGAATAGGAACAAAGCCAAATACTGAGTTGATTGAAGATAACATAGAAATAACTGAGCAAGGGGTAGTAGTTGTAGATCAAATAGGAAAAACTAGTAATGATTCTATTTATGCAATAGGTGATATTTGCACAAAGCCTTTATTTTCTAGTATCGTCTCTTCAGTGGGACAAGGAGCCATTGCTGCAAAGCATATATCCCTACGTCTAACTAGCAATGATGAACACGTAACTTGGTCTTAATAGTTAGGAGTATAACTTATAAGTAACATAATATAAAATTATTAAGACAGTCTGCATCCATACATATAGAAAGTGTATTACTGCAGACTTTTTCTCCATCCCACTTCAGAAACAGTACTAATATTATCAAAAAAATCAGCAAATAATACGATTTTTCGACAAGAAACGAAGTATGCTAGTTAATAATTAATCAGTCTGTGGTATAATAAATCAATGCTTCATATGCAGTGGTATTACTCATAGAACATTAAGGAATTACCACATAATTACCACTTTGGAGGGTTGTAACTACAATGACATTACATTTATCCGTAAAAGAGCAAGGTCACGGCGACCCTTTGCAACGAGATGTAAAATTTTTGGGAGATATCTTAGATGAGGTTCTTCTTCATGAAGGGGGGCAAGCATTAGTCAATAAGGTGGAGAACATCCGTAGTATTGCAAAATCACTTCGAGATGAGCATAATCCATCTGTGTACGCACAGTTAAAAGAAGAAATGACAAATTTACAGCCGCCATTAAGGCAGAATGTAATTCGGTCGTTTTCTATTTACTTACAGCTGGTGAATATTGCAGAACAAACTCATCGAATTAGAAGACGTCGTGAGTATCAGCATCAGAGCGGTGAACTCCTTCAGCCAGGTTCCCTTGAAGATGGAGTGGCGTCTTTAATTGAAAATAATATTTCAACGGATATTGTTGAAAATGCCTTACAAACATTATCACTTGAGTTGATTATTACGGCTCATCCGACAGAAGCAACGAGACGGACGGTATTGCAAATTCACCAACGTATCGCTAACTTGTTACAGCAATTAGATCAGCCGTGCACAAAACGTGAAAAGGAAGACCTAGAAGAGAGCTTATTTAACGAAATCACGGTATTATGGCAAACAGATGAATTGAGAGATCACAAACTTACTGTTATGAATGAAGTGAAAAACGGTCTCTATTATTTTGATGAAACGTTATTTGATGTGCTGCCTCAAGTTCATCAAGACTTAGAGGATTTACTTGTTGAGAAGTATGGACAAAATTGGGATGTACCTACCTTCCTTCGCTTTGGCTCCTGGATCGGCGGCGATCGTGATGGTAACCCAAATGTAACTGCTGCAATGACGTGGAAAACGTTAGAGCAACAACGTGAACTAGCTTTGCAAAAATATAAAGCTGCTCTTCAAGTTTTGATGAAGCGACTAAGTCATTCGACAAAGAGGATACAGGTCAGTGAGGAGCTGCTTAACTCAGTTGAACAGGAAACAGCTTTATTTGAAGGGCAAAAGAAATGGCGAAATGAAGATGAAATTTATCGCTGCAAAGTAACCATTATGCTTGAAAAATTAGAGCAATGTGGTCAAAGCGGTGCGGGATATCAGTCTGCTGATGAACTGCTTCGTGATATTGTGATGATTGAAAAGAGCATTAAAAGTCATCATCCGCATGGCTATGCATTAAAAATGCTGCGAAAATTAAAGCGACAAGTTGAGTTATTCGGCTTCCATTTGGCTACTCTTGATATTCGCAACCATAGTGGGGAACATGAATCTGCAATTGCCGAAATCTTCAAAACAGTCAATGTTACTCCTGACTATAAAGCGTTGACCGAAGAGGAAAAAATGGCTGTTTTAACAAAAGTTTTACAAGATCGCAGACCATTAATCTCAATTTTTGATACGTATTCTCCAGAAACGCAAGAAATCATCGAAGTATTCCGGATGATTAGAAGAGCGAAAGAGGAATTTGGCGATCGTGCTATTGAAGTGTATTTAATAAGTATGACGCAATCTTCCAGCGACTTGTTAGAAGTGCTCGTTCTAGCTAAAGAGGTTGGCTTATATCGTGTTTATCCGGATGGTCGCGTTGTAAGCAATCTGCATGTTGCTCCATTATTGGAAACAATCGATGATTTAACAGCGGGTCCAAAGCTGATGGAACGATTATTCCAGCTAGAGTTATATCGTAATCATATAGCTGCTCGCAATAACTTGCAGGAAATTATGTTAGGTTACTCCGACGGCAGCAAAGACGGCGGTACGCTTACTGCTAACTGGAAGCTTTATAAAGCGCAGCAAGAGATTCATGATATGGCGAAGAAATATGATATCCGCTTGAAGTTCTTCCACGGACGCGGCGGCTCTTTAGGACGCGGCGGCGGTCCTCTAAATCGCAGTCTATTGTCACAGCCTGCTGAGACATTAGGAGACGGTGTAAAAATCACGGAGCAAGGAGAAGTTCTGTCTTCTCGTTATCTATTGTCTGAGATTGCGTATCGCAGTCTTGAGCAAGCTACAAGCACGCTGCTTACAGCGATTGCACATGTATCAAATGAGGCTGAACAAGATGATTTACGCTCTGCGGAGTGGGAACAAGCGATGGATGAGATTGCAGCGTATGCTTTAGAAAAGTATCAATCACTTGTTTTCAAAGATCCGGATTTCTTAACATACTTTAGACAAGCTACTCCTTTACTTGAGCTTGGGGCTCTTAATATTGGTTCTAGACCAATGAGCCGTAAAGGAAGCAATCGATTTGAAGATTTGCGTGCGATTCCGTGGGTGTTTGCATGGACACAAAGCCGTCAATTAATGCCTGCTTGGTTTGCAGCAGGAACTGGCTTGCAAAGTTTTGTTGAGAAGAAAGAAGGATTGGTTTTACTTCAGCAAATGTACCAAAAGTGGCCATTTTTCCGCTCGACTATCGATAACTTGCAAATGGCTTTAACAAAAGCTGATTTAACAACTGCAAAAGAGTATGCAGATATGGTTAAAGACGAAGAAATTGAACAAAGAATCTTTGGTGTAATTACGGAGGAGTATAATAAAACAAAAGATATTATCCTGCAAATTACAGGACAAAGTAGTTTACTTGACCATGTTCCAAATATTCAAGAATCAGTTCGACTTCGCAATCCATATGTTGATCCGTTGAACTTCCTTCAAGTTCAGCTTCTTTCAGAGCTTCGTCAAAAAGCAGAGAAGAATGATGATACAAGTGAGCTACTCCGCGAAGTATTGCTTACTATCAACGGTGTTGCTGCAGGATTACGAAATACAGGTTGATATCTAAGCTAACGTTTTTTGTTTAAATATGTTATGAAAAGCAACAGCCCGTAACTTTATTGTTACGGGCTGTTAGTGTTTATACTGTTAAGAATGTATACTTTACAAGATAAGAAAGGATAACTTTTCGGGGGTGATGTCTAGCTCCCAAGGCCCAAAATGGCAGACTCCAGGCTGAATCTCCGCAAAAGGTAAAAAGAGCCTTTTACTCTGGCCCACCCCTACGCTGCCATAAAAGGCGGGCCTTGTCTGCTTTTCTTAATACAGATCCTACCAGCGATTCTTGCTTTTTTTACTATAACGAAAAAGCACTTTGCCTCAAATTAATGAATTGAATTTTTAGAAAAAAATTAATTGGAAACGCTTTCTTTTTTGCTGAAAGAGTGCTAGAATAAAACTATCAAAAGGGAGTGATAAATGTGATGGTGGAAAACAAATTATTTTTAGAAGAGTTAAAAGTTTTTGTTGAAAAAGGTTTGACACTTAATGAGTATGATGTAGAATATTTGCAGGAAAAATTCGATAAGAGTCTGGATCTGATCAATCAGCTTTATCAGCTCTTGATGGAACAACATCACATGCTGCCAATAGTTTCTGATATTGAAGCAGACGTATACTGTTCCATGATTGGTTACGAAATTGAACATGGTAGAACTCTTTACGGCGCGTCGTTGGCGGTAGCTGAACGTTTTCAAATTCCTCAAACATATGTAAAATATAAAATAAAAGATTACAATCAACCGCGGGTAGCTCACATTGCATAAACAGACTTTTTATTATCCATAAGAGAGTCATTCTTATTAACATATAAGAGGACTCTCTTTTTATATGTTTGATTGCATATTTTCATTTGCTGGAACGAGTCTATACGTTATAAAGCCTCCCGACTTCAAACATTCCGTAAGAAGGTTAAGTGGCGGATGTATTCATAAGTATTCACTAATGGTTTATATAATTAAAACTGATTTGACTTATAGTAATAGTAGAGATACGATTGAGTTAATCATTTTTTCACTGAAAGGTGAAGGGTAAGGATTATTAACAATAGTCATTATAAACAAAATGACATACAATCAGTTTATATTTATTTGAGAGGTGGATATCGTTGCAACTTCAGGTAATAAACAGTCCGTTTAACCAGGAGCAGGCAGAGCTCCTTAACCGTCTTCTGCCAACCTTGACAGAATCGCAAAAAATCTGGCTGAGTGGCTATTTAGCTGCAGCCCAGCCTGCTATTCAGGCTGTTTCCGCTTTAGGAACACTAGAAGCACATGTGGCAGAGGTGCCTACCGCGAACGCTGGACCGACAGTCTCTAAAGAAGTGACTATTTTGTACGGATCACAAACAGGTAACGCACAAAAGCTTGCAGGGAAAGCAGGCAAGACGCTTGAGGCTCAAGGATTTCAAGTAACAGTTTCGTCCATGAGCGATTTTAAGCCGAATAATTTGAAGAAGGTTCAAAATCTACTGATTGTCGCAAGTACACATGGAGAAGGCGAGCCGCCAGATAATGCGCTGTCATTCCATGAGTTTCTTTACGGCAAACGGGCGCCAAAGCTAGACGATCTTCGTTTTTCTGTGTTGTCGCTTGGGGACAGCTCATACGAGTTCTTCTGTCAAACAGGAAAAGACTTTGATCAACGCCTAGAACAGCTTGGCGGCACGCGCCTGTACCCCCGTGTTGATTGCGATCTTGATTTTGAAGAGCCGGCAAGCAAATGGATAGAAGGAGTCTTAGGCAGCTTAAGTGAAGCGCAGGGCGAAAGTGTTGCTCTTGCTACGGCAGCGGCAACTCAGGCGCAAGCAACTGAATCTGTGTATTCTCGAACAAATCCGTTTCATGCGGAAGTACTTGAGAATTTAAACTTGAATGGTCGCGGTTCCAATAAAGAAACGCGTCATCTTGAGATATCTCTTGAAGGCTCTGGACTCACATATGAACCAGGGGATAGCCTTGGTATTTATCCGCAAAATGACCCGGATCTTGTAGATCAGCTGCTTGAGGGAACGAAATGGAATCCGGAAGAAGCAGTGACAGTTAATAAAGAAGGAGATGTTCGTCCGCTTAGAGAAGCGCTCCTCTCTCATTTTGAAATTACTGTTTTAACAAAGCCACTTCTTGAACAGGCTGCAAAACTCTCTGGAAATGAGGCTTTACGTGAGCTTACATTGCCGGAGAATAAAGAAAAATTAAAAGAATATGCTGCTGGGCGCGATGTACTGGATTTAATTCGTGACTTCGGTCCATGGAATGCATCAGCACCAGAGTTTGTCTCCATTCTGCGGAAACTACCGCCTCGTTTGTATTCTATTGCGAGCAGCTTGTCCGCAAATCCGGATGAGGTCCATTTAACAATTGGTGCTGTCCGCTATGATGCACATGGACGTGAGCGAAAAGGTGTTTGCTCTATTTTATGTGCGGAGCGTCTACAGCCAGGAGATACATTGCCAATTTATATTCAGCGCAGTCACTTTAGATTGCCTGAAAATCCAAGTACGCCAATTATCATGGTTGGACCAGGAACAGGCGTTGCGCCATTCCGTGCTTTTATGCAGGAGCGGGAAGAGGCCGGAGCAGAAGGTAAGTCATGGATGTTCTTTGGCGACCAGCATTTCGTTACAGATTTCCTTTACCAAACTGAATGGCAAAAATGGCTTAAAGATGGTGTGTTAACGAAAATGGATGTTGCCTTTTCTCGTGACACAGCTGAAAAAGTATATGTACAGCACCGCATGCTTGAGCACAGCAAAGAGTTATTTGCGTGGCTTCAAGAAGGAGCAGCCTTTTACGTGTGCGGAGACAAGCAGCATATGGCGCGTGACGTGCATAATGCCCTGCTTGAGATTATCGAAAAAGAGGGCGGCGTGAGTCGTGAAGAGGCAGAAGCTTATCTTGCCGACATGAAAAAACAAAAACGTTATCAACGTGATGTATACTGATTTGGATTGAAAGGAGCTTTTTCAACATGGTGAACCAAATTTTAAAAGCCCCAGACGGCTCGCCAAGCGACGTTGAGGGAATAAAAGATAGAAGTAATTATTTACGCGGTACGCTGAAGGAAGTAATGCTGGATCGGATGACAGCTGGGATTCCTGAAGATGATAATCGTTTGATGAAACATCACGGCAGCTACTTGCAGGATGACCGTGATCTCCGCAATGAGCGCCAAAAGCAAAAATTGGAGCCTGCGTACCAATTCATGCTGCGCGTTCGTTTGCCAGGCGGTGTAGCATCATCGGATCAGTGGCTTGTTATGGATGACCTTGCTCAAAAATACGGAAATGGGACGTTGAAGCTAACAACACGTGAAACATTCCAAATTCATGGTATTTTAAAATGGAACATGAAACAAACGATTCAAGAAATCCATGCGTCTATGATGGATACGATAGCTGCATGCGGTGACGTGAACCGGAATGTTATGTGTACTTCCAATCCATATCAATCTGAAATTCATGCTGAAGTGCATGAGTGGTCAAAAGTTTTAAGTGACCAATTGTTGCCTCGTACAAGAGCGTATCATGAAATTTGGCTAGATGAGGAAAAAGTGGCCGGTACACCGGAGGTAGAAGAAGTTGAACCGATGTACGGACCGCTGTATTTACCGCGGAAGTTTAAAATCGGGATTGCGGTTCCTCCAGCGAATGATATTGATGTCTTTTCACAAGACCTTGGCTTCATTGCAGTTGTGGAGGAAGACAAGCTTATCGGCTTTAACGTGGCAATCGGCGGCGGTATGGGGATGACGCATGGCGACAAAGCGACATATCCGCAGCTTGCTAAAGTGATTGGTTTCTGTAAGCCGGAGCAAATGTATGATGTAGCTGAAAAAGTTATCACGATTCAGCGTGATTATGGAAACCGTTCTGTCCGCAAATATGCTCGTTTCAAGTACACAGTTGATCGACTTGGGCTGGAAAATGTTAAGGCTGAGTTGGAGAACCGCTTAGGCTGGAAACTAGATGAAGCGAAACCATACCAGTTTGAGAGTAACGGCGACCGTTATGGCTGGGTACAGGGGCTTAAAGGAAAATGGCATTTCACGCTATTTGTTGAAGGCGGCCGTATTACTGATTATGATGACTATAAGCTAATGACGGGAATTCGTGAGATTGCTAAGGTTCATACGGGTGAATTCCGTCTGACGGCAAATCAAAATCTGATTATTGCCAATGTATCAAGTCAGAAAAAGAAAAAAATCAATGAACTCATTGAACAGTATGGTTTAACAGATGGCCAGCATTATTCTGCACTTCGCCGCAGTTCAATCGCCTGTGTTGCGCTTCCGACATGTGGATTAGCAATGGCGGAAGCTGAGCGATATTTACCAAGCCTTATTAGTAAGATTGATGTTATTATTGATGAGAATGGCTTGCGTGATGAAGAAATCACAATCCGCATGACAGGCTGTCCGAACGGCTGTGGCCGTCATGCGCTTGGTGAAATTGGTTTTATTGGTAAATCTCCAGGTAAATACAATATGTATCTTGGTGCTGCATTTGATGGTAGCCGTTTAAGCAAAATACACCGTGAAAGTATTGGTGAAGAAGAGATTTTGAGCGAGCTGCGTGTGCTTCTGCCTCGCTACGCGAAAGAACGAAACGAAGGTGAGCACTTCGGTGACTTTGTTATCCGCGCCGGCATCGTCCAAGAAACGACAGATGGTACGAACTTTCACGAGTAATTAAGATAAATTAGAGACAGGATTCATTTCTGTCTCTTTTTTGCACTTTAAGAAAGTATAAATTTCTAGTTGGAAGATAATTCGACGTAGTTAGAGATTTTAGGAACGAAGTATAAGTGTAACTATGTCTCTGTCTTCGCCTAACGGCTCGCCAATCGGCGAGTTTTCTTTACACTGTAGAAAAGCATAAAATTCCAGCTAGAAGTGAATTCGACGCAGTTGGAATTTTTAGGAATACAGTGTAAGTGCAACTACGCCTCTGTCTTCGCCTAACGGCTCGCCAATCGGCGAGTTTTCTTTAAAAGACCTATATTAATTTTTTCTTCCTTACACATTTTGGAGTGATTATTTTATATTTTATTTTGCTATAATGATTGTCAGTGAAGGAGGATATGCATGAAGAAGTTTTTAATATTTGTCTTAGTTGTAACGAGCTGCATAGCTTTAGGAGTTGCTGGCTGGTTTTATTATCCTAAATATCAAATCTACAAGATGAAGAATGCCTCGGCTCCTTCTGTTGAAGCAGAAAAACGCAGCGTTTCATATATAGATTATGTTCGTCAGCTTAATAAACCCGAATTGAATCATCTTGCGTTAGGGGATTCAATTATTCGTGGGATTGGGGCAGGTGAAAATGAAAGCTTTGTCGATCGTTTTTCAGACATGCTAGAGCAACAAACGAACAAGCCTATTGTATTGCAAAATGAAGGTGTTGCGGGAATGACAAGTTCTGAGCTGAATGCTCTTTTACAAACTGGGAAGTTAGATGAGAGTATCCAAAAAGCGGATATTATTACAATCAATATTGGAGGTAATGATATTATCCACTCTGTAAGAAATAAAAATTATCTTCAAGCGATTCAGTCATTTGATGCGCTGCAAGCTGCCTTTGTTGATAATCTTGCCCAAATTACAACAAAAGTGAATGAGCTTAATCCAAAGGCAATAGTGGTGTTGCTTGAATTATATAATCCTCTAGAACCGGGGAGCGAATTGTATTCCTTGGCTGATCAGTTGCTGCCAAAGTGGAATGTGAAATTATATGAGGCAGCCAGCCGATTTAGCTCATCCATTGTGATTGAGACAACGAAAGTTATTAATGGGAAACATCTTCAATATCTTTCTGAAGATGGGGTGCATCCGAATGCTTTAGGATATGATGCAATTTCAAAGCAGATGCTGCAGCAGTTTCAAAATCAATCAGTTGGAAAACCAGTATAAAAAGTCGCTGTGAAGTAACAGCGACTTTTTATCTACTTTAAGAAAGTATAAATTTCGAGCTGGAAGACTATTCGACATAGCAAGAAATTTTAGGAATCCACTATAAGGGCCTCTACGCCTTTGTCCCCGCTCAAGAGCAAGGCTTGCCAATATTCTCTACTCCACCTAGGTTATCCCTTTGCTATACTTACTCTAGTGATGTTTACCTTTATCCTTCTTATCTTTGTGTCCTGAGTTTTCTTTACTATTTCCCTTATTACTGTTCTGTTTTTGTAGTACAGCTGCTGGTGACGTGGCTGCTGGTGGTGCAACTGCTGGTGGTGCAACTGCTGGTGGTGCAACTGCTGGTGGTGCAACTACTGGTGGTATAACGTCAGGACTAGTCCCCTTAATGTACAACTCATTATTCAATGTGTATACACTGCTTGGTTGTTGGGATCTGGATGTATCTGTTCCAAATGCTTTCAGCATCGCTTTAAAAATAAGGTGTGAGATCTTTGTAGTATCTCCAAGCATATAATTACCAAGACCATTTTTTGTATACCCTGTCCAAACAGCCATCGTATATTGTGGCGTGTAGCCGACAAACCAACTATCATTGGTTGCTTTAGATGGATATCCAAATTGACTGCTGGTCTTATTATCAAAATTTGTTGTTCCCGTTTTTCCTGCTATGTCCAGATCAGGTATATGGGCTGTTGTGCCTGTTCCGTTAGAAGCATTTACTACACCACGAAGCATATCAGTAATCATATATGCTGTATAATCCTTCATAACACGATTGCTTTTTGGCTTGAAATTTATTTCCTTGCCATCTGGAAAAACAACTTTTGTGACGAAATGAGGCTTTGTATACACACCACCGTTTGCAAATGCACCGTATGCTCCTGCCATTTCAAGAGGAGATACAGGATTGCTTCCAATTGCGTAAGATTCATAAACCTGATCATTTGGGAATGTAATCCCAAGCGATTGCGCAAATTCTTTTGCTCTATTCAAACCGACTTTTTGTAATGTCTTTAAAGCTGGAATATTTCGTGACTCTACTAAAGCATTCCGGATAGACATGGAGCCTTTGTACTCAGTATATGCATTCCGAATAGGTGTTCCATTAGAGTATTGATACGGTTCATCTACAACTTGGTGGTATGTCGACCATTTTAAGTTTTCAATCGCTGGACCGTAATCAAAGATCGGTTTAAATGTCGACCCCGCTTGACGCTTCATATCAATTGCCAAATTATTTCCCAGGAATGTTGCTTTGTATTCATTACGACCACTTCCAAGGGCACGTACTTCACCCGTTTTTGAGTCCATAAACGTGAAAGCTGCCTGAAAACGATCGTTCGGATAACTTACAATATCTTGTGTAGCCATGATTTTATCAGCATACTGTTGAGCATTAGGGTCAAGGGTCATATAAATTTGCAGACCATCTGTACTGATATTGACATCTTTTAATTTGCTTTCAACTTCTTTCGTTGCAGCATCCAAAAACACTTCATATGGCATGCCTTCTTGATTGTTTCTCGGAACAATGTCTTTCGTTACTGGAACCTTTATAGCGTCCTGCATTTGTTGTTCCGTAATGTATCCTTGTCTATGCATAGAAGCCAAGACAAGATTCCGGCGTTTTGTAGCTGCGGCTACGTTTTCTGGTTTAGAAGGATCGTAATTATTTGGACTTTGTGGTAACCCAGCCAACATAGCAGCCTGTGGAAGCGTTAATTTTTTCAAATCATTTGATGCAATACCGTAGTAATTTTGCGCTGCGGCAGCAACTCCATAAGAACGATTCCCTAAGTTAATTTTGTTTAAATACATCATTAAAATATCGTGTTTAGAATATTTTTGTTCCAACTTGTACGATAAATACCATTCCTGTATTTTTCGTTTTAATGTTTTTTGAGGAGACAAAAATGAGTTCTTAATTACTTGTTGTGTAATGGTACTTCCGCCTTGCGATCCGAAGCCCCCAGTCAAATTTTCCAAAATGGCTTTGCCAGTCCGTTTTATGTCCACGCCGTGATGTTCATAAAAACGTGCGTCTTCAGTAGCAATAAATGCCTGTTCTAACACTTTTGGAACTTGATTGTAGGTAATTTTTGTCCTCCGTTCCTTTCCATATTCGTAGATAAAATTTCCATCCTTATCGTAAAACTTCGTTGATAATGGATCTGCTAATTTTGAAGCATCTATTGAGGGAGCATCCTTAATTATATAAAAGAAAACAGAAATTCCTGCCCCTATTGAAATGATACCCATCAGCAAACATGCAAGTAAGATCTTTTGCAAGAGAGGTCTTTTTTTGGGGGGCTTTTTAGTCCCAGGTTGCGTTTGTTGGCTTCTCTCTATTTGTTTTCGTTCCTCACGAGACTGATACGTTCCTGACATGATTCTTTGTTCTAGTTGTTTTCGTTCTTCACGAGAACGATATGCATCTGACATGATTCCTCTCTCCTATGTTTAATCTATTGATGAAGAAGAACTATGTTAAGTAAAGTTCTTATTTACTGTACGATGGGCATTATATTTGAACTAACACGTTCTTAATTTATAACGCGCACATAACGTACTAAAGAGGAGTCGATAATAGAATCTCCCTTTTCTGTAAAATTCCTATCCTGTATAAGCATGCGGTTAACGTTCCGTTTTGTCTTTTCTAGACATTATACATGAAACAAGTATCCATATGGATAAAATTAAGGACAGCATTCCTACTATTCTTTTGATGTAAGCATACGTGTTATCTATAAATATTTCATAAATACCATAGATAGAGCCGGAAAAAATGACGATAAAATCGTGTATAGAAATTCTCATCGGTTTCACTCCCTTGAACTACCATTTATATTTATTCGCAAGAGATCTTATTTTTAAGGGGGTAGGATAAAAATTTTAACAACCTTTTTTATGTGTTCTTCAATAATGTAGTTTGCCTTCTAAACCGAGAGACAGTAGATATGGTATCAATATCTTTTTATATAATCCGATGAATTAGGGAATTTTTTACATAGTAGAAGTAATGTGAGTATGGTGATGAGTAAAAGTTGATTTTGTGAGATAGTGAAATTTCGCTTATGTTTCTCACATTTACGAAAAGGATACAAAAGGTATATGCTTTCGGTAATTGGATGCGAAAAAAGCCTTAGGATAAAAATTTTCGATAAACAGGTAGGAAGAGATAAGGGGAATATAGGATAACGGATAGGGGCCTTTAACGGCAGTTTCTTAAAAATTGGAATATTTTACTTGGGAATTATTGACAAAATATAAAAATATAATTATTATCATTATTGATAATGATAATAAAACATGGCAATAAAGCAAGGTGATAATGATGAATGAAAAAGCAAATCTAATTTTACATCCAGTTCGCATGCAAATTTTGCAAACCTTAATAGGAGGTCGCAGGCTTACTGTACAGGAAATGGGGCAACGATTATTAGCTGTACCGCAGGCTACGCTGTATCGGCATTTAAACAAGCTGGTTCAGGGCGGAGTCATTGAGGCTGTGGAGCAGCATCAAGTGCGCGGTGCGGTGGAGAAGGTATATGCCTTATCTAGCGGTGGTGTTATTTCTCTACAGGAATTTATGGAAAGCTCAAATGAAGCAAAGATGGAGGTATTCATCCAATTTGTGAGCGGTTTAATTAACAACTTTGGCAGCTATGTAAACCAAGAAAAAGCTGATTTTGTGAAGGACGGAGCTACATTCCGGCAGGCTGAACTACATATGAATGATGATGAGTTTCAAGAGTTTGCTCAAGGTATCGCGGCGGTATTTCAAAAGTTTATTCAAAATGACCCTCGCGATGATCGGAAAAAGCGGACTATAGCGACAATTATTATCCCTGATGTGGGAAAGGGAGTGGATGAATCGTGAATTATGAAGTCAAAGAAGAGAATGTAGTTATTCAAAGTGAAGTAAAGCTAGCTGGGACCGTGACGATTCCAAATGGGGAGTCTGTGTATCCGGCGGTACTGATTCTCCCAGGTAGCGGTAATAGTGACCGTGATGGTAGTGGGGGAGGATTATCTTGAAGCACGTTAAATTAGCTATTTTTCTTGCCATTTTATGTGTAATCGGTCTCTTATGCGGCATCCCATATATGATAGCAACTATAGGAGATACATTAGCAGGTACAAAGGTTCCTGTTGCTACAGTGATTATTGCATCCGTTGTACAAGGAGCGATTCTAGCCTTCGTGCTCGGTTGGCTCGGCTTAATGATGGGAGAGGCTGTAGGACTTGATGCCCCTATTTTTCGAAGCTGGATTTTAAAAACAGGAGAAGTTGGTTTTCAGAAGAGAGATGTTTGGCAAGCTATTATACTTGGGGGAATAGGCGTACTGGTTGTTATTGGATTGGAGCTGTTTGTTTTCCGGCCGCTTATTCCAGAGCTGGTAAGTATGGACAGAAAGGTTTCCCCTTTAGTAGGGATGCTAACCTTTCTACAGGGAGGGGTGTATGAGGAGGTGCAGCTGCGTCTGTTTCTCATGACCTTGATTGTCTGGGTGCTTTCTAGAGTGTTTCGAAAGCAGCAAGGGTTGAAGCCTTGGATGTACTGGATAGGAATACTAGGAGCAGCTCTTTTATTCGGAATAGCTCATTTTCCGGCAGTACAGCAACTGTTTGGTGAAATCACACCGATTCTCTTTGCTCGCACAATTATACTCAATGGTCTTATCGGTCTGCTTTGCGGCTATTTGTATTGGAAAAAAGGGTTAGAGTATGCGATGATTGCGCATGCGGTTGGAGATATTATACTTCATGGCTTATATGCTTAAGAAAAATGCTTCATAAAGAAAACTCGCCGATTGGCGAGCCCTGCCCTACTTATACTTTGTTCCTAAAATTTCTCACTACGTCGAATGGTCTTCCAGCTAGAATTTTATCCTTTCTTAAAGTGCAAAGTAAAAAAGCTAATCATCTATATAGTAGACGATTAGCTTCTTTTTCTATTCCAATCACTTTTCCAAATACTGTCTTGGATTTTATCATTAGTGGTTGTAATTATACTTCGAACTGTCTACAGGTGTAAATCCTTCCGGTGTGTAGAAACGCAATAAATCCTCATATACTACCTTGTCAGAAAGGCTTAGCTTTGTTTGGACAAGCTGTTCCATGCGTTTGATTTCATCATTGAGCTCTATCGGATTTCCTGTTGCAGAATCAAAATATTTACCGTTTAATGCAGTAACAGTCGGACTTACAAAGTTGCCGTTGCGGAAAGCAACAACCTGCTGATGGTCAGCTGATAATAAATCTGTACCAAATTGCAAATAATTTTTTGTATCAGTGCCCAGCAAGTGAAGCAACGTTGGAAGAACATCAATTTCCCCGCCATATTGATGCATGACACCGCCTTTTATGCCAGGTACATGGATAATTAACGGTACGCGTTGTAATTGAGCATCTTCAAAAGGTGTAATGTCCTTACCTAGAACTTGAGACATTGCTTTATCATGATTCTCTGAGATGCCGTAATGATCACCATAGAGAACAATGACAGAATTATCATATAATCCAGATTGCTTTAAATAATCAAAGAAGCTTTGGACGGATTCATCTAGGTAACGTGCTGTTTGGAAATACGTGTCAACAGAAGCGTCACCTGTTTGAGCCGGCTCAATTGTCGCATCTTCCTTACTGATTGGATAAGGAAAATGGTTGGATAATGTAATAAATTTTGCGTAGAACGGCTGCTTTAAAGTTTGAAGCATAGGAATAGATTCCTGAAAGAATGGTTTATCTTTTAAGCCATAGTTTAACACATCATTTGCGTTCATATCATAGTAGCTTGCGTCGAAAAAGTGATCAAAGCCAAATGATTTATAAATCTGATCTCGGTTCCAGAAAGTTCTATAGTTGCCATGGAACACAGCTGATGTATACCCTTGTTGACCTAAAATAGCTGGTGCAGCCTGGAACGTATTTTGTGCCTTTGTTGAAAATACAGATCCCTGTGGTAAACCAAACAAAGAGTTTTCCAACATAAATTCTGCATCAGATGTTTTACCTTGTCCTGTTTGGTGGAAAAAGTTATCAAAGTACAGCGTGTTAGAGTCCTTTGTTAATGAATTTAAAAATGGAGTTACTTCTTGACCATTTAAGTTGTAGTTAATTAAAAAGTTTTGGAACGATTCCAAATGAATATAAATGACATTCATACCCTTTGCTTTTCCAAAATACTCCGGGTTAGGACTTGCGTAATTTGACTTTACATTATTAAGAACAGTGGTAACATCATTGCCGTCCGCGAAAACTCGCTGGGAAGATGACTTCGCGCTTTGAATCGCATCGTAAATAGTATAATTATATGCCCCTAAATATTTCACAATATAGGTACGGTCGAATGTTCGTGATAATAATTGTGGACGGTCAGATTCTGCTAACATTAGATTTGCACTGAAAATGGCAATGGCCACTAGAAATACTAAGGATACCTTATGCTTCCCTACACGAACCGATTCGCGTTTTACGAATTTTGCTGCTACCAACGTAATTAAAATGATTAAATCTATGAAATAGAAAATATCATGTGCTTTTAATAAAGCTAGAACACTTCCGCCCATATCACCAAAGTTTTTCGTTTGAGTAAGAGTCGGAAATGTAATAAAGTCACTAAAAAATCGGTAATAGACAATATTGGCATATAAAACAAAGGACAAAATAAAATTCATTACAATAATACGGGTATAAACCTTTTTACCTTTCGCTAGTAATGCAAGTCCAAGGAAAAATAGAGCTGAACTTATGGGATTGATAAATAAGAGAAATTTCTGTATAGAATTACTAATTCCTAGATTAAATTCAACACGATAGGCAACATAGGATTTTGCCCAAAATAATACTACTGCCAAAATAAAAAAACCAAGATGGTTGCTTAAAAAGCGTTGTGCTTTGTTCACTAAAATCTTCATAATTCACCTCTGCTAATCTAATTTCATGGTAGTAAGCTTGTAGTTTTTTAGTTTGTAAAAACAAAATTACGCTTTGGATTCGAACAGACAACTAAAGGTCACAAAACACATTATAATATTATTGAAGCAGGTCTTCAACTTTCTCTTAACATTTCCTTAATAATTTACAATGAAAAAATGGTTTTATATGGATTGTAGAGTAATTGGATTATGTCATCCTTATATAAAGAAGAAAAAGATAGATTAGAAAGGAGTATACGGTGGTAAACCTTAACTAGTCGCGGGAAACTACTAGAAAACTAGCAGGTTTCTTTACACTTGCAAGAAAAAGATATTTCCAACCAGAAGCGAATTTGACATAATGGTAATTTTTAATAATTAAGTAGAGGTGCAACTGCACCTCTGTCTTCGCCTAACGGCTCGCCGATCTATCAGTAATCAATGCGACCAAATTAAGAATTTCATTGTAACCCGTTTAGGGAGAAGATAACTTAAGTTTGAGAATTATTCTTCATTTTCCGTGATCTTGATGCAACCCGTGCAAAAGACAAAAAGTGCCTTTTGCATGGGTGTTCTCCCATGGAGCAGAGTGGACTAGGTCTGCTTTTTTACACTATAGAAAAGTATCAGTTTCCAGCTAGAAGTTATTTGACGTAGTCGGAAACTTTAGGGATACAGTGTAAGTGCAACTATGCCCAATCAGTGGATTTTCTTTAATGTATATTTTGCTTCGACACAGAAATGGGCGACCCCGTAGAGGTATGTTGGTTTACCCATTCACGAGTTGTATCAGAAACGGCCGACCAGTTTGGGATATGCTCGCTATGTTGTTGAATCCAGCTCATGCAAAACTGAGGGTCGATGTTATGCTGCTCACATTGAGATAAGAAAGACTGAACGGTAGATTCATTACAGTTTTCCCATGATCCGCAAGTTGTGCGCCAAATGTTCTCCATTGTACCCTGGATAGAAGAATTAGTGGAATTTGTGAACTGATTTTGGTTCGGCATAAGAATTCCTCCTTGTCATAAGCTAACAGTGCTCTAAAAGACACATACACAGTATGTCCAAAGAGGTTAAAATCATGTAAAGTTACGTAGGTAGTTACGATCATTATCATGAGGTATCTAGTGTTTCTGCTTTAGTTTCCCTCTTAAACGATTTCTGGGGCCTCCATACCGATTTGGCTCCATTCCTCTTTAGCAGGACCGTATATGCCTGGAACGATTAGATCTGCTTGCCGCATAAGAATGGTCATTTGACCACGGTGATGGATTTGATGGTTGATGAGGATAGAAAGGGCCATTCCTTTCGTCCAGCCTGCTTGTCCGAACATGTTACATGTTTCTTGCAATGTTTCATCTGTCCATTGCGTTTGAACTGCTTTGGCTAAGGCTTGGCTCGCTTGACGATAAGCATCGGCAATTTCCTTTGCAGTAGCAGGAAGAGCAGTATTGTGGGCAGGTGCGTCGAAGAGTAAGCCTGTTTGTCCCATAATACTTGAAAGAGCTGTGACGAGGTGCCAAGCAAGACCGCCCAAGGTACGATCATTTGGTTTAACAGCCTGCTTGAGAGACTCATCTGTTAAGACATCAAGCAATTTTTGTGTAGAAGAACTTTCGAACTCCCATGCCTTATTAAAACCAGCGGTAGATAAAAACATGTATAAACCCTCCTTATGTAAATCAAGTTATCTAATTTATATTGTACAATCTTCAGTTAATATTTTCCATCTTAAAGTGTAAAAATAAAGAAGGCGTGAAAGATAATAGCCACGCCTTCCTTATTGTTGTCGTTCCTCCAATGCATCAGTAGAAACGAGCCGCTTTTATCATGCGTTCCTCTCGCATGTATAGTTGCTGTGCGGGGACGTTTCATCAACGCTTTTATTTCCGCTTTACTTATATTTCAGATAATTTTTTTACATGCTTTTCCGCGATTTCGTTTACCTTTTTAACACGTCTTTCATATTTTTCAATCCCGCTAAGGAAATCTGTTTTCATCCATACGTCTACGATTTCAATAGCTAAGGCTGAACCGATTATTTTTCCTCCAATACATAGAACGTTACTATCTGTATGTTCACGGGCTAATCGTGCGCAAAATGGATCCTGACAAACGACTGCATGCAAACCGTATATTTTATTGGCAATGAGGGCACTGCCATAACCAACACCATCAATGAAGATACCGCGGTCCGCTTCTCCTTTTGCTACTGCTAATGATGCAGGATATATATAATCCGGTAAATCACAGGCATCTGTACTATTTGTTCCGAAATCTAATACTTCATGTCCTTGTTGCTTTAGTAGTTCCTTTACTTCTTCTTTCAAAGCAACTCCAGCATGGTCACTTGCCATAGCAATTTTCATCTATGTACCCTCCAAACATTTTTTAAGACTTCATTATCGTATCATCAATTATGGATGTTTTCTATAGCAGGCAGGTTGGAGGAGTGATTTTATCTTGAATTTGCGCACTTATTACAAAGCTATTTTCTATAACTCATTTACTTGCATTAATCGTAAAGACCTGTTCCTTTTAAAGTTAATAGAATGTGGGATATTAAACCATATTATCAAAAAATTACAAATAAAACATTTTATTTACAATTTATGGATGTTACTATTACTATTGTTCAAACTTTTAAACAAGTTGAAAAGGGGGTATTCATATGTCTTGGTTTACTAAATGGGCTTTTCAAAATAAAGCCGCGGTTTCCATTATGTCTATTCTCATCTTGCTCATGGGGATTGTTAGCTACCTTACTCTTCCTATGGAGTTTCTTCCGCCCATTGATCAGCCGCAGGTGTCGGTTGTGGTAATGGGTCAAGGAGTTGACTCTTCTACAATGGAGAATCAAGTGACAAAGCCAATTGAAACGGCAGTTGCTACAGTAAGCCGCAAACGCAATATTTTCTCAACAACAGGTGACGGTTATTCTAAAATAGATATTTTCTTTGAGCCCAAGACTGATAAAAAGGATGCTAAGCAGGAAATACAAGACGCGCTTAGCACTATTGCATTGCCCTCTAATGTATCCAAACCGAGCATCGTACAGCTTAATACGTCAATGATCCCAATTGCCGATGTTGCGATTACCTTTGATGATGGTCTTACTCCAAGTAATCTGGAGTTTGCAAAAGAAAAAATTTCTCCTTACTTTAAGGATATTAAAGGCGTTGCCAACCTTCAGACGTTCGGGACAACGGATTCTTTTATTTCTGTTCAGGTAAAGAACAAAGAAATGGGTGAAAAGCAGGTTTCTTTAGAAAATATTATGACTGTGCTTCAGGGGCAGAACATGGCTGCTTCCATCGGTGAAAAAACCATTGATGGGAAGGCAAGCAACCTGAAGGTAGTCGGGGATGTTAACAAAATTGAAGATTTAAAAAAGCTAATAGTTGCGCCAAACACATCGCTCTCCGATGTGGCCTCCATTGAAATTAAGAAGGCGGAAAATACTTTAACACGCATTAATGGGAAGGATGGACTTCTTTTTATTGTGACGAAGGATAGTCATTCTAATGCCGTTTCCATTAGCCACGAGATTAAGAAGGCAACGAAGGAAATTAACAGTAAGTACGATCATGTAAAGGCAACCGTTATTTTGGCAACGGCTGATATGGTAGAGAATTCCGTCAACAGCATGATGAAGGAAGTACTGCTGGGGGCCTTATTTGCTACTATTGTTATTATGATATTTTTACGCAATATCCGTTCTACCTTTATCACAATTGTTTCAATCCCGCTATCTTTATGCTTGACGTTATTCTTGCTTGCTAAATCGGGCATTACCTTAAATATATTGACACTGGGTGGTATAGCTGTAGCGGTAGGGCGGCTAGTAGATGACAGCATTGTTGTCATTGAAAATATTTTCCACCGAGCTCAGCGCGAGAAAGTTACAGCGGAGCTTATAATGGCTGCAACAAAGGAAGTTGGCGCAGCCATTACCTCTTCTACATTAACGACAGTAGCTGTCTTTTTGCCGATTGGTCTTGTTAACGGTGACTTACAGGACTTAGTGCTGCCATTTGCACTGACGATTACGTATTCGCTGCTTACATCTCTTATCGTTGCATTAACTGTTGTTCCGCTTATGAGTGCGGGGCTTTTGAAAAACGCAAAGCTAAAAGAGCACAAACCGGCAGTTAGATTTAAAAATTTGCTGAGCTGGTCGCTTAATCATAAATGGATTATACTCTTAACTTCATTTGTTATGTTTGCAGGTTCCATTGGCGCTTACTTCATGATGCCAAAAGGAACTGTTAATAGATCGACTGTCGATTTTATGCAAGTAACGCTAAGCTATCCGAATGATACACCAATTGAGACTGTGAAAGACAATACGAAAAAGCTAGAAACATTTTTACTAGGTCAAGATGATGTGAAGTATTTGTTTACACAGCTTGGCAATAGTGCGGATGCTGCCAAATATGGTGAAATTGGTTCTCCTACAAAAGCAAGCTATATGCTGATTTTAAAAAAGGATATTGATTCTGAAGCACTTACGAAGAAAATTGAAGAACAAAAGGGAAATTACTCTGGTGCTAAGCTAACAGCAGGAGCAGGATCTTTGACAGGGAGCGGCGGGCCGCAAATTACAATTGATGTTGTCGGTGAAAAGCTAGGTGATCTAGAAACTGCTGCCAAGGATATTAAAGCCAAAATAACAGGTATAAAAGGCGTGGAGGCTGTTGAAACGAATCAAGAAGAGAAGAAAACAGTATACTCCTTTGTAGTTGACCCGTCTAAAGCAAAGGCAGAGCAAGTCGCACAACAGCTGGCTGTAATGTTTAATAGAATGCCAATGGGAACGATTATGGTCGATGATCAACAGACACCAGTTCTGTTGGAGCCAGTTCTAGATCCGAAGAAAGAATCAGACTTGAAAGATATCAATCTTGCAACTCCGGCAGGTGCCATTCCTGTCTCGGAAATTGCCACACTTAAAAAGGCAGAACAACCAACCAATGTGTTTCATAAAGATGGAGATTCCTATATTCGTGTGACAGCTACGGTAGAAGCTGATCAGTTATCTGTTATCTCTACAGAAATCAATAAAGCATTGTTTGGAGAGAAACCAGGAAAAGGGCTGGATTTTCCAGAAGGAGTGGATATATTTGTAGGCGGTGCGAGTACGCAGCAGGCTGATGATTTCACTGATTTGTTCATGACAATGCTCGCTTCCATCGGTATTGTATTTTTAATCATGGTTATCACATTTAAAACATTACGTGCTCCTATCGCGATTCTCTTTTCTTTGCCGCTTGCAGCTATCGGTGCCATTTTAGGGTTGTTAATTAGCCGCATCGTGGTAGATCCGACCGCATTGCTTGGAGCATTAATGCTTATCGGAGTTGTTGTAACAAACGCCATTGTACTGCTTGATCGAGTGAAGAAAAATGAGGCTACGATGACGATTCGCGATGCTATTCTTGATGCTGCGGCAACACGCATGCGCCCAATTCTCATGACTGCAGTTGCGACTATTTGCGCCATGCTGCCATTACTATTTAAGAAATCAGAAACCGGCAGCCTTGTATCCGCCAACCTTGCCGTTGTTGTTATTGGAGGATTGAGTGTGGCGACGTTGTTAACACTGGTTGTCATTCCGGTTGTATATGAATTGCTTCATTTTAAAAAGGCGAAGCAGCAGCGAATGCAGAAGGAAACAAACACAGCATTATAAAGAGGGGAAAGCTCCTGTTTAGCAGAGGGCTTTCTTTTTTTCATTATTTAGCATGTTCAGCCTTTAATACGTTAACATGCTCTTGAAAATGAGAAATAGCTTCCATTTAAATTCTATTTATCATTTTCCGACAGAAGACCCCCACTTCAAGCACGTGATGGGCGTAGCCCAGTGGTAAGTGAGGGATGAATGTCGGCTAGGTGATTCGCCTAGCATGTTTGAATAGGAAAACCCCACTAGACAAACGTATGTTCCTTTGGTAATGTATAATTACCAAAATGAACCAGAAGAGAGGAGAAAGGAATGAAGAAGTGTTATTTTTCCAATCGAATCTATAAACACAAGGTCCCCCACCTCAAGGAGCATTAGTGAGTAGGTGGGAGTAGTTCAATTCCTTGTTGTAAAACTCGTTGAATGTAGATCGTTTTGCCAACGTTTGCTGGTACTGTATATCGGGCTAAAAGAAACTGGTTAGCTGTTACTGTTTGTGAATCCGTAGTACAGGGATATTCGATCTATTTGACATTAAATTGTATGATTTATCAAATCTCCTCTTTAATTTTTTGCATAATTCTGTTACAATCACTCGCAACAGGAGGTGTTTAGTATGTCTATTAACTTAACGGAATTACTAGGTGTTCCATACGATAATCTAATGGAAGCGAAGGTAGATAAAAGTCCAAGTGAGATCGTGATTACGAATAACAATGGCGAAACATATTACATTGTAACGCCTGAAGTATACGAAAATGGACCGAAGCAAGCAGGTTATGAAATCGTAGTGTCTGACGGAGAATAATTTTTCTCCGTTTTTTAATGCCGGTTTGTCGATGGATTACCGTTCATTTCAGAAAAACATGTAGCTTGAGAAAGGATTAGTTTCAGATAATAATGTATTTGTCTATAAAAGATATATTAATTTCAATTACCATAATGATAACAAAAATTACAGTTAGTTAACAAAACATTTACAACGCTTTCTGTTCTCGATGAATACCCTTAATATGTAAAAAAAGGTCCTTAAGCTTCTTGTAGAGTTGCACGAAATAGAATTTCATATTAGGTATGTTTTGAAATACGTAACTTTAGCGAAGTCATTGATGTATATCTTTACACCAATATCTGAAACTAGGGGGCAACATATGCAGCATATATCGGTACTATCCAAGAGAGTAAACATATTGATTTCCGGCGTGGTATTATCTACTGGACTATACGGAACTCTGCCCAGTGACAAATTCGATGATGGAGTTACTGTACGATTAGCGGCAACACAAGAAACATCTGTACAAAAATATAAGGAGCCAGAAACATTTTCCATTACAAATGTTGTAGAATCGGATGCTCATGCTAAAGAAGTCATAATGAAAGCCTTAACTAGGACAGACATTAAACCTAGACTCGATGACGAAGGAGGAGTGTACGGGAATTTATTTGCAAGTCAGCCGCATCTCGTTGACGTTATCCTAAAAGCTTCTAAAACATTTTCTATTCATCCCTACTTTCTGACGGCTGTACTCATGCAGGAAAGTGGCAATGGCACTTCCTACTCCTTATATGAAAGAAATAATACATCAGGTATGAGATGTATGAGTCCTGATTCTCTTCAGGCAATAAAGCAAGTATATCCTGATTACGGGGAGGTAGGCTGTGTACGAACGGCCGATCATGGGGAATACGCAACATTTTCTTCGATTGAAGACTGTATTGTGTATACATCCTGGTTATTTCGAAATGTATATGCAAACCAAGGGCTTCTTACGGTTGAAGAAATTGGAAAGGTATATGCACCTGTTGGGGATGAGGGAGATCCTGAAGGGTTTAATGAGGAATGGACTGCTGGTGTAAAATCGAAGTTAATCCAAATGGGTGTTCAAAATTTTTAGTTTTTGAGCGCAAGAACTTCGGGGACATTGCAGTGCATGATTAGCTTTTACATTCTTATTGCTTGTATGTAAGCTGTATTTCAGGACATTCCATAGGTTATAAGTAACGGAAGTAAACATGTTTACATTTGCCTGTGCGCTTTCTAGTTTTAAAATAGGCATTTGAAAGGATGGACTATGCAGCTAGATACGGATTCCTTTTATAAAAGCACTTTAAAACATAGAATATTCGGCCTGTTCTTAGATGTTGTTTTCTGAATTTTTAGTTTTTTGATGTTGATATAGGTTCAAAAATATTAACTAGTTATCAGTTAATGTAAGTGCTTTAAAAATTTACGTTTATTGCATGGGTAAATGAAACAGGCTTTATAAATATAATCAGTAATACAGCTAAACATGAAAATCCCTCATCTACAAGAGAGATGTTTGACAATAGTAGTTTTCATAGGTCAATTGTTTACGCTAGACTTATACATATTAGTATCGAATTTTTAGGGTTGGAGAGACATACATACTTATGTAAGCGCTTTTAATGCTAAATTTGGAAATGATATGATCTTTGATTTGAATATCAATCAAAGCGGCAACAAACGGATGGAGGGGATTAATGATCTAACTGGCCAGTATTTGCGCTACCTAACATAGATAGCATGAAAAACAATATTAGAAGCGGTTAGAGCAGTGGGAGAATGATAGAATATATCTTTGTCTGAGCTGTTTACCCAGTAGATTTAGCTGATCTGATCTGTTTCGCTGTAGGAAAGTATAAATTTCCAGCGAGAAGTGGATTCGACGTGTCTGGAAATTTTAGGAGTGAAGTATGGGTGGGGTGCAACTACGCCTCTGTCTTTGCTCAAGGACAAGGCTTGCCAATCGGCGAGTTTTTTTAATTTGTGTATTTGTCACAAAATTGTCACAGACGAAGGTCTCATTTCGACATACAGATAGATTCAGCTTGTCCTATACTTATCCATGTTGAGCATTGTATGAGAAGATATTATGCATGGAAGATGGGGTGAAGAATAGGGAAGAAGAATAGTATTATTCATTTTCTATTTCTAAGCTACACCATGGTCTCGGAATTACAATATGCTCTTTAGAAATAAAGGGTAAGAGAAGCTCTAATTGGAGGAGTCTACTAGCCCTGCCTGAGGAAAAAGATAGCCCTAGGCAGTGAATTTTAATATTGTTTTTCAAAAATATCTTGATATAAGGGAGTGGGCAGTTATGTCAGTACAAGCTATATCTTATAAAGATAAAAAAGTCATTTCAATTGGTGATGTTAGCAAAATAACAGGAATAACTGAACGACAAATCCGTTATTACGAAGAAAGAGAACTAATCTTTCCGAAACGTACAGAAAGGGGAACAAGAAAGTATTCATTTGGTGATATAGAAAGACTAATGGATATTATCGAAAAAAGAGAAGATGGTGTGCAAACATTTGAAATTAGACAGGATCTGTTGAAAAAGGAACGGCGGTTGGCTGGGAAGAAGTTTCAAGTAATATGATGTGTGAACGGTAAAATGACAAATTCGATACTTTCTGAAGATTTCTTAATAATTTAGTTTTAGGTATGTGTAAGTTGTCCAGTGAATCTGCTTTTGATAGTCATACTTAGATGCTTACGAGTATTATTTTCTCCACAACGGCTAGGATGGGGCGAATATGTGTCAAAAAATAGGCCAGAACCATTCTTCCTTCAACCAGAGGGGGTTTCTCCTGGGAAAGGGATATTAAGGGGAGGAGAGGGATTGCCATCTCTTATCTGGAGGGAAGCAGCGCGGTATTATTGAAGCATAAAAAGGCCGCAAAGCTTTTTTGCACTTTAAGAACGGATCAACTTCCGGCTAGAGGCGAATTCGACGTAGCGGAAAACTTTAGGAACAAGGTGTAAGTGCAACTACGCTTCTGTCTTCGCCTAACGGCTTGCCAATCAGCGCATTTTCTTTACAAAAAAGGCTTTGCGGCGGGACTGTAGCTGTTTTTGCTTAGATCAAAAGCAGTTGTCTGTTTCGAAAGCTCAAGAATGTGGTGCCGTTAGGGTTGAAGTGGCGGGAGGGGAGATGATTCTGTTTCGTTCGAGTTATCGACTTCATTGGTCGTCCCGTTATATTCCCAGCCATTGCTTTCTACCCACCATACGAATAACTCCCAAAATTCATCGTGGGGCATATTGACATTTGTAACAATGCCGTTTATTGCGATGTTCTTTTTCAATTCTATCACCTCACTGATTAATAATTCGTTTAGAAACCAATATATTCCTTTAATGTAAGGCTCGTCTGAGGATACATAAATATTGTTTCTGCTCTTTAATTCATTTATGATAAGGATAATAATTGTTTAGCGTAAGATAAGGATTGTGAGAGTATGAGAACAGAGATTGAGACGATTTACGATGAAGTATATGAGAGTGTTGAGCAGTATCTGGAGCAGGTAAGAGAACTTCAGCTATTAAATCTAGAAGCCCCAACCGAAGAGGAAAAAGAAAAAGCATTACGTATGGAGCTTGCACTGCAAACTGCAAAGGATGTATTGGAAAATCTGATGGTGCCGGGTAAGAAGCTTACCTTTATGTATGAACCGGGATCAGTAACGTTAGAGATTTTCAAAGATAAAAAAGCTTAATGACTTGTTCATTAAGCTTTTTGGGCGTTATAACACTTTAAAATAGATGATCTCCTAGCACTTGGTTGCTTTTGCGAAACTGGCCTGGCGTCATACCGGTTGCTTTTCGAAATACCTTTGTTAAATAGTTTGCATTCGCATAGCCGACATTTGTAGCGATTTCTTCAACTGAATATTTTGTTTGATGCAGCAGTTCGGCCGCTTTGGTAATTCGGATTTTGGTCAAGTATTGAATGGGTGTTATGCCGGTTGTTTGCTTGAATAAACGGCTGAAGTGAAAACGGGACAAATTTGCTGCTTCCGCCATTTCGTCAGGTCCGATTTCTTTTTGAAAATGATTGCGGGCAAATAAGACAGCATTTAAAATGTTTTCCGGCCAATCCTCTGTCGATGTATCCAGACTCTTCACATACTGATATAGCTCCATGATAAAGCGGTACGATAGGCTTGAGGCCTGAAAGGGATTTGTAATCTTCTTTTCGCTGGCTTCTTGGAAGATTTGAACAAGAAGCTGGATTGGACTGGATTCAGGATGAAAAGGAACAATAAAATGATGCTGATTTTGAATATAATTCCAGCACTTTTCTACATGCATGCCGTACAGTGTAATAAAAATAAACTCCCAATGTTCGCTGTTTTTCGGCAGGTAATATTGGTGATTGCCAGAGATGTTGATAAGAAAAGCTTTTCCTGCATCTAATTTATATTCTTTTCCATTGATTTCAATCATTCCATAACCGGAAACAGTGTACTGGAAAATGTATTTTTCTGCCTCTTTTCGATTTCGGCCACTCCATTTGTAAAGCGGCGAGGTTTGCTTCTCCCATCCAACAGACCACATTTGCGCAGCTTCATTCGTTGTCTCCTCCAAAAACCGATAGGCAAAAATGCTGTAATCTTTTATTGGAAATTTTGAGAGCAAATTTTCACCTTCTTTCCTAAAAATTTCTCTGCACTTTGCGTTCTTTCGTTTTTTAATAGGGCTTCTTGTAGCATTTGAAGGGAGCGAACTCTCCAAGCGATATCATTTTTATGCTTATTATAGATGAAAAAGCAAGAAACTACCTATTTCGCCTTTTTATTTTACCATTGAGGGGCATGAAATAGAATCGTAAAATGAAGGCATAAATAATATACAGTGTTAAAGGATGGGATGAAGCAATGGTAGAGAACCTCATGCAAGAATTTATGAACGTTTTTCATACAACAGATGAACAAATTCGAGCCTTCTTTGCACCAGGACGTGTAAATTTGATTGGAGAGCATACAGATTATAATGGCGGACATGTTTTTCCTTGTGCATTAAGCATCGGGACTTATGCGATTGCGAAAAAGCGTAATGATGACACAGTAAGAATGTATTCGATGAACTTTAAGGATTTAGATGTTATTACATTCTCCATAAAACATTTAGCTTATGAGCAGCAACACGGTTGGGCTAACTATCCAAAAGGTGTTATGGATATGTTTCAAAAGCATGGTCACAAACTTGAAAGCGGTTTCGATGTGTTGTTTTATGGCAACATTCCGAACGGAGCAGGTCTTTCTTCTTCCGCTTCTATCGAGTTGGCAACATCGGTTGTAGTAAACGGACTTTTCGATTTAGGAATTGATATGATCAGTATGGTTCAAATGAGCCAACAAGCGGAAAATGAATTTATTGGTGTAAACTGCGGAATTATGGATCAGTTCGCCATTGGGATGGGAAAAGAGCAGCATGCAATTTTGCTAGATTGTCAAACATTACAATATACGTATAGCCCTATTGCGATGGAGGGAGCTTCCTTGGTTATCGCCAATACGAATAAGCAAAGAGGCTTGGCGGACTCTAAGTATAACGAGCGCCGCGGTGAGTGTGAACGAGCTTTGAAGGACCTTCAGCAGGAGCTTACGATTGCATCTTTAGGTGAATTGAGCCCAGAATTATTTGAGCAATATAAGTACTTGATTCAAAATGAAATAGATCGTAAGCGTGCAAAGCATGCAATCTATGAAAATGCACGTACAAAGGAAGCTGTGCGCTGCCTGCAAGCAAACGATTTAATCAGACTGGGTCAGCTTATGAAACAATCCCATGAGTCCTTGCGTGATGATTACGAGGTGACAGGAAAAGAGCTGGATGCATTAGCAGGAGCTGCATGGGCGCAAGAAGGCACTATCGGTTCACGCATGACAGGCGCCGGCTTTGGGGGATGTACAATCAGTATTGTGCAGAACAATAAAATCGATTCGTTTATTGAACAAACAGGAAAAATATATACTGAACAAACGGGTTTAACAGCGGACTTTTATGTTGTACAAGTAGGCGGCGGTGCAAGGGAGCTTACATTTGTAAGATAACGAAGAAGGGAGGATCTTATTATGGCGATTTTAGTTTGCGGCGGAGCAGGATATATCGGCAGTCACACTGTTTCGGAGCTATTAGATAAAGGAGAAGACGTAATTGTTGTGGATAACCTGCAAACGGGACATAGAAAGGCGGTCCTAGATGGTGTTAAGCTGTATGTTGGGGATTTACGCGATACGACTTTTTTAAATGAAGTATTTGCAAACAACGGGATTGAAGCGGTTGTGCATTTTGCGGCGGATTCACTTGTAGGCGAAAGTGTAGAAAACCCGCTCAAGTATTATGATAACAATGTAAATGGCGCCCTTTGTCTGCTACAGACCATGGTAAAGCATAATGTGAAGAAGATCGTCTTTTCTTCCACGGCGGCAACGTATGGTGAAGCAAAGGAATTTCCTATCGCAGAAGAGACTTTGACTGAACCAACAAATCCATATGGGGAAACAAAGCTGGCAATTGAGAAAATGTTAAAGTGGTCGGAGCAAGCTTACGGTATGAAGTATGTTGTATTGCGGTACTTTAATGTGGCAGGTGCTCATATGGACGGGAAGCTTGGGGAAGACCATACACCTGAAACACACCTAATTCCAATTATTTTACAGGTAGCATTAGGGAAGCGTGAGAAGATCAATATCTTTGGTGATGATTATGATACGTATGATGGGACATGTATCCGTGATTATATCCATGTGACAGACTTGGCTGATGCGCATATTTTAGCAATCGAGAAACTGCGCCGTGATGGTATCAGCGGTACTTATAATTTAGGAAATGGAAATGGTTTTACTGTAAAAGAAGTCATAGCTGCAGCGCGCAAGGTGACAAATCATCCTATTCCAGCCGTGGTGGTAACAAGACGTGCTGGAGACCCGGCAAGGCTTGTCGCTTCTTCTGAAAAAGCCATGACAGAATTAGGGTGGCAGCCGCGTTATACATCACTTGAACAAATGATCCAAAGCGCTTGGCGTTGGTTCCAAAAGCATCCAGCCGGCTATAGCAAGGAGAAAGTCAACTAGAGATTTTTAGAGAAGGGAGCGATGAGATTTGGATACTAAAATTTATGAGCAAATAGAAAGACTGCTGCAATATGGCCTGAAAAAGAGCCTTATTACAAAGTGGGATGTGGATGTTGTTCGAAATAAGCTGTTGGAAGTGCTTGGACTTGATGATTTTACAGCAGTTGAGATAAAAGAAGAACGGCTTGACACTCCTGTTGAAATTTTAGAAAACATATTGGATTGGGCAGCAGAGAACGGTCGTATAGAAGCAAATACTGTCACATATCGGGATTTGCTAGATACAAAGATTATGGCATGTTTTGTACCACTTCCTTCTGAGCTGAACCGTCTTTTCTACGAAAGTTATGAGCGAGAAGGAGCGGAAGCCGCGACGAAGTTTTTCTATCAGTTTTCAAAAGATGTCCATTATATCCGCACAGATCGCATCGCAAAAAATGAGATGTGGATTGCTCCGACGGAGTATGAGGGTATGGAAATTACTGTAAATTTATCAAAGCCTGAAAAAGATCCAAGGGCTATTGCAGCGGCAAAACATATTAAGCAAAGTGATTATCCAAGTTGTTTGCTCTGTAAAGAGAATGCCGGGTATGCTGGACGTGTGAATCACCCAGCTAGGCAGAATCATCGCATCGTACCTGTTGAGATGGGAGGGACACAATGGTTTTTGCAATTTTCACCATATGTCTACTATCATGAGCATGCTATTGTATTAGCAGAAGAGCATACACCAATGAAAATAAGTAAGGATACCTTTGCACGTCTCCTGCAATTTGTGGAACAATTTCCGCATTATTTTCTTGGATCGAATGCCGATTTGCCAATCGTAGGCGGTTCTATTTTAACGCATGACCATTTCCAAGGCGGTCACCATGACTTTCCGATGGCAAGAGCGGCAATTGAGAAGGAATATACTCTTCAAGGTTTTCCGAATGTTCGGACAGGCGTTGTCAAATGGCCAATGTCTGTCATTCGGTTGCAGGCGGCTGATTATCATGATCTTGTGGAAGCAGCTGATTACATTCTACAACAATGGAAGATGTACAGCGATCCAGAAGTCGGCATTTTCGCATTTACCGAGCAAACACCGCATAATACAATTACACCTATTGCTAGAAAGCGAGAGGGTGTTTTTGAAATAGATTTAGTGCTTCGCAATAATCGCACAAATGATGAACATCCACTTGGCATTTTTCATCCACATGGAGAGGTCCATCATATAAAGAAAGAAAACATTGGACTTATTGAAGTGATGGGACTTGCTGTTTTACCAGGACGCTTAAAAGACGAAATGCAGGAACTGGCGCAGGTAATGATTTCAGATTCCTTTGAAGCAAAGATTATGGAACAAGAGGAAATTGTAAAGCATGCAGAGTGGGCGAGAACGATAAAGGAAAAACATCCAGAACTAGCACAGGATAATGTACTGGATATTTTAAAGGAAGAGATTGGGATTGTATTTGCAACAATATTAGAGCATGCTGGTGTATTTAAACGGGATGAGAAAGGACAACGTGCTTTCGAAAGGTTTATTCATCAGATCGCAAACAAATAGGAATTCGCTAGCAGCCCTCACTTCAAGCGTGTCAGCTTGGAAGTGAGGGCTTTTAGTTGTACTGTAAGAAAGTATAAATTTCCACTTGGATTCCAGTTCGACGTAGACAGAAATTTTAGGAATACAGTATAAGTAGGGCTACGCCTCTGTCTTCGCCCAAGAGCGGGGCAATAAACTATTTGCTCGCTGCCAAGCAATTTTGTCCTGTTATGAAGCACATGAACTGCACTTTTTTTCTACAAAGTGATGAATATGATATACATGAGACGAAAAATAAAATAAAATAGGATTTTACAAGGCTGTTAAAAAGCTAAACGATAATATACTGTGTTTGGTATAATATCTTCCAGAGGAGAAATCATTTGAACGTAAGTAGGCACAGTGTTAGAAGATTTTAATTAATTGATTGTTATTTCCCATACAATAGATGTTGAAACGTAACAGTTATAAAAATCTTCTGGTGACAAAAATGAATGGAGATAGTTTTTAGTAGAAAGCATGGTGAAGTTATGAGTGTTGTAGTGAAGGATTTACTCGTTAATTTTTTATTCGTTCTTCTACCCTTATTTATAGTGCAAATGTTTTATTTATTAAAATACACAAAGCAGCTTGAACATTTAAAAGATTGGATTGTCATGATCTTCCCAGTTCTTTCTATGGTTCTTTGTATGGCTTTTCCAGCCCATATATATGAGGGATTTGTGATAGATTTTCGGCGTATTCCCTTCATTTTAGGGATATTATACGGAGGGTATCGATTTGGATTTTTTTTAATGGCGTTAATGTTAGTGATCCGTTCTTTTAGTGGGGGATCGGGGTTTCACGTTGCACTTATTATCTATCCATTGTTGACAATCCTCTTAAGCGTCCTAGCAAAACATTATTTGCAAATGGCTGTAAAACAAAGAATTCTGCTAAATGTAGTCCTTATTCCCCTTTTAGAAGCAATTTTTTTCATTATGGTAACAAAACTTTTAAATATTAACGTCCCAGTCTATATTCAATTGTCGATTGTTGCTATTAATATGGGAGCCATGTTGATTGTTATGATTCTTTGGGAGAGTGTCAGAAAAATTCTAGATTTATTACAGGCATTGGTGAAGGCAGAGAAATTAGAGGTTGTAAGTCACTTAGCAGCGAGCATTTCCCATGAAGTTCGAAACCCATTAACAGTAAGCAGAGGGTTTATGCAATTGTTGCATGAGGACATACCGGCGAATAAAAGAACGGATTACTTAAATATCGCGGTGAGGGAGTTAGATCGTGCTGTAGAGATCATTAGTGATTATTTAACGTATGCAAAGCCAGAAGCTAAGGGAAGCGAACAGATCGATGTTTATAAGGAAATTCATCATGCTGTAAAAGTGATTACTCCCCTAGCTAATATGAATACAGTACAAATTGATTTGCAAAAACTGAATCACGAGAATGTTTGTGTTTTAGGAGAACGAAAGCTTTTTGAGCAATGTTTAATGAACATTTTTAAAAATGGCGTAGAAGCGATGCCGCATGGCGGGACATTAGAGATATCCCTTGTCTACTACTATTCAACGATACAAATTAATATTCGTGATACAGGCGAGGGAATGACGGAGAAACAAATCCAGCGACTAGGAGAGCCTTATTTCACAACAAAGGAAAAAGGTACAGGGCTAGGGATGATGGTTTCGTTTAATATTATAGATCGAATGAACGGAAAGATGAGTGTAAGCAGTGAGCAGGGAAAAGGAACATGCTTTTCTATTGAACTCCCTGTTGTATATAAATAGTTAACTTGGTGGGATGCCAAGCTAAATTACTGGATGGATATGGATGCATAGGGCTTTAATTTGTTTATACATATCCCCTTTTTGGGGATATGTATAAACATTATGTATGCGCGCTTATCCTCATCTTTATGTGGCGAGACGAAGAACTGGCATAGGAACGGAACATGCCGTTTTGCTTAGACTAGCTACTCTAGATACAGTTTAGTCGGGTAAGCACCGCTGAAGCAGGCTATGCAGCGAGTGCTAGTTTCTGCAAGATTCACATCTACTGCTTCTAATAATCCCTCGGTACTTAAAAAAGCCAAAGTATCAGCTCCGATAGCCTGTCCCATTGCTTGTTCATGTTCAAGTGCATTAGCAAACAACTCTTCTTTTGTCGGCATATCAATTCCATAAAAACAAGGGTTTCGAACCATTGGTGAACTAATACGTACATGGACTTCCTTGGCGCCTGCCTGTCGGATGAGTTGGACGATTCGTTTGCTTGTTGTACCCCTTACAATGGAATCATCAACAAGCACTACCCTTTTTCCTTCAATAATTTCCTGAACGGCACTTAGCTTAAGGCGGACGGCTAATTCACGCAGTTCTTGGGTCGGTTCAATGAATGAGCGTCCTGCATACGGATTTTTGATTAACCCCATTTCATAAGGGATTCCAGATTGTTGAGAAAAACCTATGGCTGCTGGGATGCTTGAATCAGGTACAGCGACAACCACATCAGCTTGTATAGGATGTTCCTTAGCTAGAATTTGCCCTAATTCTTTTCGGATGGATAAGACGCTCCTTCCTTGAATAACACTATCGGGCCGGGCAAAATAAACAAATTCAAAAGAACAAAGAGACAGCTCTTCCTTTTGAGCGAATCGTCCTGTTTGGATCCCATTTTCGTCAAGAAGAAGCCATTCTCCAGGTTCCACATCTCTCCAAAATTTAGCATCCACTGCATTCAAAGCACATGTTTCGGAAGCAACGACGATAGCTTCGCCGATTTTTCCTAGAGAGAGAGGGCGCAAACCATGACGGTCTAGAGCGATTAGCATTTGTTTTTCTGTCATAATCAGCAAAGCGAAGGAACCATCGATCCGCGTAAGAATATCAGGGGCAGCTTCGCCAAAGTGCTTTTTCTTAGAGCGGGCGATAAGGTGAGCAATAATTTCTGTATCAGTTGTTGTTTGGAAAATACTGCCCTGCTGCTGTAATACATTTCGCTCTATTCTTGCATTAACTAGGTTGCCATTATGGGCGACGGCCAAGTCCCCCTCAATATATTTGAATACAAGCGGCTGTGCGTTTTGCAGTAAGCTTTCACCAGAGGTTGAGTATCGAACATGGCCAATTGCCATATTTCCCTTCAATCCATCAAGAATGTTACGTGTAAATACTTGGGTCACCAGCCCCATGCCGCGATGGTGCTTAAATGCTTTACCATTGCTGGCTACAATTCCCGCACTTTCCTGACCGCGATGTTGAAGAGCGTGAAGTCCGTAGTAGGTTAAATTAGCTGCTTGTGGATGATTGAATACTCCAAATACCCCACATTCTTCCTTTATTTCTGAAGACATTGCTTTCCCTCCCAGTTATATCCTTTTTCCTATTTTTTACTTTAATGTATTTTCTATCCCGATAAATTTTTAACTTTTAGTTGTACATCAGTAGAAACGAGATATGGCGGAGCTGAAACATATATAGATGGGTAAAGTTAGCAGAGTGGAAGAGGCCTGTCTTATATCGAAGCGCTGGAAGCGGTGTACTTGGGAAGCGACTGAATGCACAATGCCCTTTACATATGTGAGCAAAGGGCGTTATACATGCAAAATAGGTGGAAATTTCTCTCTTCCTCAAGGCGGGTGAGTGGTGGATTCCAGTCGATGCCTTGGGGAATGTCCTGTTTAGTATCAAACTTATACATTTTTCTTGGATTGCGCCTCAAGCGAATGTAACTTTTGAATAACAGCTTTTACAAATAGTCCTAGTACAATATATCCGGGAACAGAGTAAATATGTTTCCATTTTAATAACATGTAAATGCCCAACCATTGAAAAATAGTTTCCCCGACAAATGCAGAGAATAATGCGAATAGTATCATTGTTAATATGTATATTTTCCACTTAGCAAACCTTTGATAAATCATCATATAAAAGAAGGGGAGAACGGAAAAATCAGCAACTGCCCACAGGTCCCTTTCTAAAGGTGTCAACGTATACGGATAAGTCCAATAACCAAGTGATGTACCAATTTGATCTAATATAAAAGCAATTCCAGATATAAGCAGACCAACCAGACTTATTTCTATTATTCGAGTTTTATCCACCACTCTCCACCAGAGAAAAAAGGGGATAATTAACACCCCAACCATTATCCACCAATGATACGTAAAAACCACATCTTGAATCCAGTAATCTAACCATAACTGTCGTAAATATTCATATTGTTTTTGTATTTCTTGGAACTGGTTCATCTTGTTACCTGTTTTTTATCTTAGTATGCCTTTAGAAAACAAACATATACAGCATCAATTAAATTGTTTTGTTCGTATTACAAGGGTAGGCATATTCGGTTGTATTTCTGAACAGAATTAGTGTTGGTGTTTTTGAAAGAGCGGCAGAACTGCGGACAAGGTAAAAATCGCTCAAACCCGTGCTTCAAGCGTAGAAACGCAAGGAGATACATGTCTCCTCGCGTTCTGTGGCAATATGCTTTAGTTCTAAAGACACCATGATAAAAAACGAGGGATTTTTTATCTCTTTTTGTTATACCACACTGCCTTTAGCAGAGGTTGAGTCAATAACATCCGGATCATTCACAGCGGAGATTGGTATATTAATGAAAGCGAAATCGCCGTTTTCCTCACCAAAGCCATAATTTCGTTTTTCTGAAACAAATGTATCTACTTGCAGATAAGGTCCTACTGTTGCGGCAGAATCATGATCGAGCGTGTTAATTTTCATGCCTAAAAAGTTGACAACCATCGGTGCGAAGTTCATAGTGCTCACTTCCTTTCTAAGTTGGGACAAGCGGATTCAAAGGATGATAAGGAATCAAACTGATCTCGGTCATCTACTGCGCTTCGTGTTGCTACAAACTCGCTATTATCTCCAAAGTTTTGCCCGTACCCCTGATTTTTTTTATCCGAGTTATGCCAATCTGCTAACAAGTTTTGCCCGATATTTACAGCTGAAGCATTTTCAAAGGAATTTATCTTCAATAAGAAAATATTAATATTAACGTAAGGCACTGGTGCAGGCATGAAAGACCTCCTCCTTTTTGTTTTCAAATATATGCCTTTCTAAAGTGAATTATGATGGATAAGGGGTGAAGCGATTGGATGCCGATAAGATTAAGCAACTGATGGAATTAGCCGCAAATGTATACGGTACAGGTTTTTGGAAGGATATTTTTGATCCAAATACGATGAATCCATTTATGGGTGACGGGCAGGAGAAGCTTCAGGCCTTAAAAGATATGATGAATGAAAGGCACCCAGCTGTTAAAACACCAAACCGAAACTCGAGCGATCGTCCATATGCTAGTCAACCCTTATACACAAACGAAAATCAAACTTTTCCACTCGTTGATATTATAAAAAAGGACGGGAAAATCATTATAATGATTGACCTTCCTGGTATAAATAAAGAGGATGTACAGTTAATGGTAAATCGAAATTATTTAATTGTAAAAGGCACTCCGAAATCAAAAGTGAAGGAAAGTGATGTGGAAATTGTTCTTTATGAGCGGAAGCACGGTCCGTTTGAACGTCATATAATGCTGCCGGAGCCGACAGACGGCAGTAACATTACAGCGAAATTCCATAATGGCGTACTGCAAGTCAGTTATCCACGGCTTGAGCAAACCGGTGATGTGATTCCAATTGACTAAGGGCGGCTATATCGTTTTTTTAACTGCCACTGAATCTATCAAATCGCCGTCATCAACGTATGAAATTGGGATATGGATTTCTGTACCATCCGCATTTTGCTCTCCGAATCCTTCGTTTTTATGAAGGCAGGCATTTCGATTCATCATTACATTGGATCCTGTTGAGATATTGCTGTTATTTGCTATGCCGTTGACCTTAATATAATTTAAGTTTACTGCTGAAGGCAAAAAAAACATACAGGGCTCCTCCTCAATTTTAGAAATCTACGCAAGAAATATGGACATGTTTCCGCAGCACGTACATATACTGAGTAAAAGAAGACTTTCCATATAAGCGGGGACTTAGCATGCTATTAAAAAAATTATTCTTTTCCTCTGATAAAAATGATAAGTATTGCAAGATGGAACAAAAGCTGCGGTTGTTAGAGTTAGAAATTCAGAAACTGCAGCTGTTAGAGAAACAGTGGGAGAAGCTGCAAGAAGAAAACAACCAGCCGCCTGTCGTCATTGAAAAGGTACATATTGATAAAATTGTATTCGACAAGTTTGAGTTAAATAATAATTTTGGGCAGCTTGGTATTAAGGAATTAAAGGGAAGATTGAATATTGGCGCGACATATGGAAATGACTTTTTACGACCGGAGGCAGAGGAAGAAGCGGAACAGAAACAAGAAGGGGTGAAAAAGGAAAGAAAGAAGCCGGAGAAACCCCAGGAAGATGGACCTAAAATTAATATTCAGCCAAGAAGGGAAAATGTAACGTAATCCTGTTTGATTACTATATGAAGAGGCTGTCTCGAACAAGACAGGCCTTTCAGGGTCAATGCAGTATGTCATTTCGTTTATCAATATATAACGTGCCATCCTGTTGAACTTCTGCATAGAACACATCTGAAATGGATTGGATGCCGATTTGATGAAGCTGCTGCTCCAACCAATCCTTATGAACATGTAATTTCTGTGCATTTTCCTTATTCATTTTTCCTTCTGCTATAAGCTCAAGTGCCATAGGAAGTACATTTTGTTTTATGCCGCGGATATGTATATTTGGCGCTGTGACGAGTTTGTTCTCCTTTTTTATAACAGTAAGCTCCCCGTTTACCTCAAAAATGGCATACGAGACATCAGATAAAGAGAATATATCCTTCTTCCTAAGAAGGGCGTTTAGTGCATCCATATCCAAACGAGCCTTACGAAGAGTATTTTCCATAACCTTACCATCTTTTATGACGATGGCCGGTTCTCCTTCTATAAGCAAACGTACTTTTTTTGATTTAATATCAAGAAATCCCAGAGCAATTGTGATAGCGCTCCACCCTACTAATGCAATGATTCCATTACGAAGTGGAAGAGTCGCGTCTACTACAACAGCTCCTCCTATTGCTCCAATTGTAATGGCTGAAACAAAATTAAAAAATGTTGTCTGGCCAATTTCTTTTCTGCCCATCAGTCTAGTGAGCCCTAATAATACTGCATATGTTAAAGTTATTCTTACGATTAATTCTAGTATTCCCATATATGCTTGTGCCACCTTTCTCTCCTATGATTACCCACATAGGGAAAAATAATTTATATTGCTTTATATTTGGTCTTAATAAAGCTACTGTTTTAATTTAGTTATAATAATTTTTGGAAAATATAGGTTGATAATTCTCTGGATAAATAATATAATGTGAATAATAAGATGAATGAAATTAATGTTGGAAATAAATAATGCGATGATGAAGAGGAGTAGACATAAGGAACACTTCAGAGAGCTGATGGTTGGTGAAAATCAGCGTGGGAATTTTGTTGAATGGGCTTCTGAGCAACCAAGCTGAACGAATAGTAGGTTATGGCGGAACGTCCTACCGATAAAAGGGACAATGTATCGAACAATTTGATATTGTTTCCGTACAGTAAGTGCGTTTATTTAATAAACGAACGAAGGTGGCACCGCGGGTTTCCCGTCCTTTTTTAGGATGGGGAACTCGTTTTTTTTATGCAAATATGTGCAAGGAGTTGGTTAAGTGTGGATAAAATCGGATTAGAGTTGGATAGAGTTGTATTTATCGGTAGAACATTTGAAGAGTATTTAGATATGTTTTCCATTACACTGGATGAACTCAAAGATAAGAAAGTCCTCGATTGTCCAGCAGGAGCATGTTCCTTTACTGCTATAGGCAACAAGAAAGGCTTAGATATAACTGCGTGTGATATTGCCTACTATCATCAAGGAGAAGCTTTAAAAAACAAAGGTCTTCACGATGTTGAACACGCTATGGAGAAGATGGAAAAAGCGAAGAATCACTTTAAATGGGACTATTTTAAGGATGTAGACGATTTGAAAAAACATCGATTAAATGCCTTGTATGATTGTGCAAATGACATGAAGGAAAACAACGAACACTACATTCCAGTTACTTTACCCGAACTGCCTTTCGAGGATAAGGCGTTTGATATCATTTTATCTGCACACTTTTTATTTACATACGCGGACCGGTTAAGCTATGAGTTTCATCTCAAAACACTGCATGAATTATTACGGGTAGCTAAAGAAGAAGTTCGTATTTTTCCTGTAGTTGATTTGGAAGGAAAACGTTATGAACATTTGGATAAGATACTAGGTTATTTGGATGAAAAGGGATTTGATGTCGAAGAAGTAAAGGCCTCATATGAGTTTCAAGCACATGCGAATTCTATGTTAATTATTAAGAATAAGGATTAAACAAGGGGGATAAAAATGGCACAAATTAAGATTTATGGTCTGGGAGAAAATTTAAATTCGATTAAAAAGACGTTGTCGAACGTTATACATTCGTGCGTAATGGATGCGTTGGAGTATCCATTTGATAAGAGGTTTCATCGATTTTTCCCGTTGGACAAAGAAGACTTTTACTTTGCAAGCGGGAGAACAGAAGCATATACGGTTATTGAGATCAGCATCTTTGAAGGCAGAACGGTTGAGGCTAAAAAGAGATTGATAAAGCTATTATTTGAACGGATTCATAGTGAATTTAATATCTCTCCGCAGGATATTGAGATCACTATTTTTGAGACTCCAAGACATAATTGGGGAATACGAGGATTACCTGGGGATGAGTTAACACTAACTTATAATGTGAATGTCTAAGTTGCAAGGGTGCCGTGAACTTTAAGAAAGGACACATTTCCAGCTGGGGGAGTGAGTTTGACGAAGCTGGAAATTTTAGAGGTGAAGTGTAAATTTAACCACGCCGTTGTCATCGGGCTATTGTTAAATCAATCTTAGGTGTGTTTTTATGAAAAATGATGATCAAACTAGGGATAGATATAAGCAAATGGAGAAACAGTAAATGTTGACATAAAACCAAAAGGTGTTATATTATCGAAAATGAAACCAAAAGGTTTTATTTTTATTTTGAGAAAGTGAGGGAGTAGTATGGAAGCAAATCATACACTACAAGATATTAAACAAACCATTGTTTTGAAAGCACCTATTCAAAAAGTGTGGGACACAGTATCTACTTCAGAAGGCATTGGATTATGGTTCATGCCAAATGATTTTCAGCCGAAAGTAGGATATGAATTTCATCTGCAGTCGCCTTTTGGACCATCTCCATGTAAAGTATTAGAAATAGATGCTCCTCATCGGCTTTCTTTTGCATGGGATACAGATGGCTGGATTGTTTCGTTTATTTTAAAAGAGTTGGGTGATGCTCAGACAGAGTTTACAATTATTCATGGTGGCTGGAAACATCCTGAGACAATTCTTTCGAAAGCGAATGAGAAAAGTTCTGTTATTCGCGATAGAATGGAACATGGCTGGACAGCGATTGTTCATGAACGGCTTCGAAAGGCTGTCGAGAGTTAAGTGTTATCATCATCAGTAAAGCACGATGTATTTCAAGCGATTGCTGATCCAACTCGTAGAGAGGTACTTCGATTACTTGCCGTAAAAGAATTGCCTATTTCGGAAATCGCATCCCATTTTCCTATAAGTCGTACAGCCATTGTAAAACATCTTCATATCCTTTCGGAAGCAGAATTAGTTAATGGGCGAAAGGTAGGCAGGGAAAAACTTTATCGACTGCAACCAGAGCCCTTAAAGGAATTAAAAGATTGGCTTTCTTTTTATGAACAATTTTGGAATAACAAATTGTCAATGCTTAAGCATGTAGTTGAAAATGAAGCTGAACATGGATTAGATCTCATTGAAACAAAGTTCGGTAAACAGGATAAGTGAACTACCACGAACCTAAAGGTATCATGGTTTTACGTTCACAAATATAAGGAAGGGCTGCCTTGGCAGCTTTTTTTGTTTGAATATCAACAGAGTTATTTTACAGGGCCTTTTGTTTATAACTAGGTTTTTTATCGTTTATTATTAATTTTCTTTCTCGGCTCCTGTGACGGAATTATTTTTCTTACATCATCTGTGCTGCTGCGAGGTGTGACATGGGTGATTAATGAGGCGGGTTTGTTGTAGAGGGAAAAAGCTTTTTATGCAGAAGTTTTAGTATAGTTAATTCCACTGTCCCCAGATGTTTAAGCTTATACTTAAGAAAAGGAGAGGGTTTCGTTATGTATGAACTAAAAACGAAAGAAACGGACAGTAGTGTGATTGAATTTATTGAAAATATCGAAGGTCTTAAAAAACGTCAGGATGCCTATACATTATTAGATATTTTTACGGAAACGACAGGGTATGAAGCGAAGATGTGGGGACCAAGTATTATTGGATTTGGCGCATATCATTATAAATATGAATCCGGTCACGAGGGTGATGCCCCACTGGTTGGCTTTTCACCGAGAAAAGCAAAAATCAGCTTGTATTTTGCGCCAGGTGACACAAAACGTGAGGAATGGTTAAAGGACTTTGGCAAACATACGACAGGAAAAGCGTGTGTGTACATCAATAAAGTAGCCGATATTGATGTTAATATTTTAAAGGCATTAATTATTCAATCTGTAAAATTTTTGAGAGAAACTTATTCCGATGATTAAAGTGTTTGAAGAAAGCGAGTGTTCAAAACGAGACAAAATGAGACATCTATCTCATTTTGTCTCGTTTTCTTTTTTACACTTTAAGAACGTATAAATTTCTAGCAGGAAGCCCATTCGACGTAGCGGGAAATTTTAGGAATACAGTATAAGTGCAACTACGCTTCTGTCTTCGCCCAAGGGCGGAATTCGCCAATCAGCGAGTTTTCTTTATGTAAGACTTTTAGGGAATTGTTTAATGTATTAGAACGGGGATATATTGTAGCATCAGATAGAACAGCGGATCAAACACTTACATTAGCCCATCTATTGAGTACTCAAACGAACTCGACTACTGTATTAAATATGGAGCAAGACAGCACAAGCACAGAGACATTAACCTTCCGTGAAAAAATCCAAAAAGATTTAACGCTAGAAACACAGTACGATTACTGCTTCTAGCGTTTTTTATTTGCTGTGATTCAATCGTTCAGATGCTGCTTCAAGAATAGAAATTTGACATGAATTATACATTAGAGAATTTTTTTACATATAAAGGCGAACGCACAAACGAAATTAATAAATTTTAATATAGTTTTAGGGGGATTTCAAAAAGGAGATGAATATATGGGGAGCTATTATGATAAATTAAGCTACCAAAGAGCTAAGTACGTTGCTGAGCAGCAAGCCGCTGAGTATCGAGCTAAGCATGGGTATTATTATCAAGATAAGTGCGATGACTGTTACCCAGATAAGTACGAGGATTATCACAAAGATAAGTACGAGGATTATCACAAAGATAAGTACAAGGATTATCATGAAGATAAGTGCGATGACTGTTGCCCAGATAAGTACGAGGATTATCACGAAGATAAGTGCGATGGCTTTTATCCAGATGAGTGCGATGACTGTTGTCCGGATAAGTACGAGGATTATCACAAAGATAAGTGCGATGGCTTTTACCCAGATGAGAGCGACGGTCAACAGAAAGATGAGAGCGACGGTCAACAGAAAGATGAGAGCGACGGTCAACAGAAAGATGAGAGCGACGGTCAACAGAAAGATGAGA
>NZ_JASATP010000012.1:0-134144 GCF_038440375.1 Bacillus sp. OTU530 | reverse complement strand
CATTGGCTTAGAAATTGTAGAAGGCAGAGCGGATTTCCACAAACTTGAGCAGTATGCATTAAATCTTGGAGAAATCAAGAACAAATCTGGCCGTCAGGAACGTTTAAAAGCAGTGGTAAACCAATATTTATTGGAAACATTATCAAGTGTAACTGTATAATAAAAACAAACAGTCCAATAAATAAAAAACATGCTGGAACGGTATTTTGCTCCAGTATGTTTTTTACCATCTATATAAGTCGACTTAATTTTTTCAGCATGGTCTACTCCCCACTTCGCCTGAAGTGGGGAGTTTTCCTTGAGAACAACAAGCTAAGGATCTAATAACCGATAGAAAAAACAATTTAAGCAGTTACAGAGAAAAATAGTTATTAAGTAAGTAGACATAATCGGGATTATTGGTGGCGTGTCTGTTTGTGAAAAGGGAACAACGAACATGATGAATGTTCTTGTTGATGGGAATGTAGTCAAAAGGTGATAGGAGGAAAAAAGTGAAAGTAGTAATTGCGTCTGATCATGGTGGAATGAATATTCGTAAAGAAATAATTTCATTAATGGCAGAGTTGAATATAGAGTATGTAGATTTAGGGTGTGAATGTAACACCCCTGTTGACTATCCAGATTACGCGATTCCAGTGGCTGAAAAGGTGGCAAGTGGTGAAGTGGATCGAGGTATTCTAATTTGTGGTACAGGAATTGGAATGAGTATTGCAGCAAACAAAGTAAAAGGAGTCCGTTGCGCGCTTGTACACGATACATTTAGTGCTAAGGCAACGAGAGAACATAATAATACAAATATATTGGCTATGGGAGAACGTATCATTGGTTCGGGCTTAGCTCGAGATATTGCAAAAATATGGTTAACAACCCCCTTCGAAGGTGGTAGGCATGAAAATCGTGTCAATAAAATAACAGCATATGAAGTAACTTTTGAGTAAAATCAGGAACATGCTATATCAGGAAGGTGACTTTATTGCCCTGGCCAAGTACTCAATACCTGAAACCATTAAATTTATGGTCATGCATGGTATAGTTTTTACGATTTTTTCCTTAATTATTGGATAGCCTATTGGAATCCTTTTCAAGATTCATCTATCCATAGCGGCACGAGAGGATGATGAATAATGAAGAAAAGATGGATGATCTTACTATTCTGCGGTTTCTTTTTAACCGCCTTAATAGGTTATACGGTTAAGTTCCTTAGAGAAAATGATAAGCCTAAAGTAGTTGTTGTTTTAAAAGAATTAGATTCACAGTATTGGAAAATTGTTAAAGGAGGGGTAGAAAAGGGGTTTCGCGATTTTGATATAGATGGTAAAATTTTCGCAACTCATGACGGATTCGTAGAAGAACAGAACGATATATTAAAAAATATTCTTAAAGAAAAGCCAGATGTAGTAATTGTCGCTCCGATTTCTGCATCTAATATTCCTATCTTAAAGGAGTTTGACAAAAACAATATTCCCGTATTGTTAGTAGACACAAATGACCTCTGGGAAAATAAAACTTCTTATATTGGTACTGATAATTTTGAACTAGGAAGAAAAGCAGGGGAATTATTAGCATCGCAACTGCAACCTGGAGATGAAGTGGCCCTTCCCCTTTTTGACGGATTTTTAACCAATCAAGTTTTCAGTGAACGAATAAACGGAGTTAAATATAGTTTAGAAGACGCAGGCGTTACAGTCTTGGTAGACACAATAAAATTACGGGACGAACTTTCATCCGTTAAAAAAGCAATGACAAATATTTTACAGGATCATCCTGATGTTAAAGGGGTATTTGCTGTAAATGATATCATAGCACTAAGTGTTTTCGAGGTCACTAAGGAACATGGGTATAAAATACCGATCGTAGGAGCGGATGGAGTTATCGAAATGGTGGATTTAATAGAAGATGGAACTTTAACTAGTACAATAGCACAGAATCCTTATGATATGGGCTATATAAGTGTGGAAACTGCAGTGAAAGTGATAAAGGGAGAAAAAGTTGCAAAAAATATAGATACTGGTATAGATATTATCACTAAGGATAATGCGAAACAGAAGCTAGATTTTCTGAAACAATTGTTGAAGTGAAGCGACAGACATGGCACATACATTGATTGGCAGAGGTCACAGGCTAGCAGCTGATGCCGTCGCCGTATTGAAAAGGCTCAGTCCATGAACTATTCTCGGCACTCATCATCTACTTATCCAATGATGATGAAGTATAGTGGTGGTTTAAGCTATGGTTTCTACGGGTTAATGAGTGTACTTTTGGCTGTGTTTGTTTGGAAGTTTGTCCCGGAAACGAAAGGGAAGACCTTAGAGGAAATGGGGACAGTTTGGAATAAATCAGCATAATACATTATAAAATATAGGAAATATAAAGACTGTCGCTGAATTTCACGGCAGTCTTTATGCATTATTATTGTTATTCATCTAAAAATAAGCTTACTTTACTACAGTTGCAGCCTTGACTTCAGAAATGCTTCGGCTGAAAAAGCCGAAACTCCTAAGCCAGACGTTTGGGCGATATCGGCACGTGAAATAGGAGAATTGTTCATAATGAGATTTAGTACAATTGACTTATTTTCTTTTTTACTAACTGTTGATTCCAGATCATTTGCATGATGATCTCCGTTCTCTTCTTTTACAGTAGCCGTACAGCTACTATAACGATTTTATTTTTCTGAATGGGTTCTATTAATTACAATAAACTTTGTTCATCCGATAGACAAACAAAGTTTGCGGTGATATAATTAATTCATAAGTTGTACAGCTGAAGGGAATTTAATGTATAGTTGTTTATTTTTAGTGCATTGTAAGCGATAACAGCAAAAGAAATCATGAATTCATAACATGAAAACAAAAGGGGAGGAAATTCCACATGGCTTACTTCCAAAATATTAACCAAATCCAGTTTGAAGGCCCAACATCAAAAAATCCACTTTCATTTAAATACTACAATCCGGAAGAAAAAATTAATGGCAAAACAATGGAAGAAATCCTGCGCTTTTCCGTTGCGTATTGGCACACATTCGCTGCTGACGGAACAGACCCATTCGGCGCAGGAACGATGATTCGTCCTTGGGATCATTATAAGGGCTTAGATTTAGCAAAAGCGCGTGTAGAAGCGGCATTTGAATTGTTTGAGAAACTAAATGTACCTTTCTTCTGTTTCCATGATTCCGATATCGCGCCTGAAGGAAATACACTAAAGGAAACATATGACGCGCTTGATCCGATCGTTGCGATGATTAAGGATTATATGAAAACAAGCAAAACAAAGTTGCTTTGGAACACAGTGAATGCGTTTACGCACCCACGATACGTTCATGGCGCAGCAACTTCCAATAATGCGGATGTATTTGCCTATGCTGCTGCAAAGGTGAAAAAAGGTCTTGAAATTGGAAAAGAGCTTGGAGCAGAAAACTATGTATTCTGGGGCGGCCGTGAAGGTTATGAAACATTATTAAATACAGACATGAAACTTGAGCAGGATAACCTAGCACGTTTCTTCCATATGGCTGTTGATTATGCGAAGGAAATTGGTTTCGATGGCCAATTCTTAATCGAACCAAAGCCAAAAGAGCCAACAAAGCATCAATACGATTTTGATGTTGCGACTGGTTTAGCATTCTTGCAAAAATATGATCTTCAAGATCACCTCAAGTTTAATATCGAAGCAAACCATGCGACACTTGCCGGTCATACATTTGAACATGAGCTGCGCGTTGCTCGCATTAACGGTATGCTTGGATCTGTAGATGCAAACCAAGGAGATACATTAATCGGCTGGGATACGGATGAATTCCCGACAGACTTGTATTCTACTACATTGGCAATGTATGAAATCTTAAAGAATGGCGGTCTTGGCAAAGGCGGACTCAATTTTGATGCGAAGGTAAGACGCGGCTCCTTCGAACCAGAAGATCTGTTCCATGCTCATATTGCCGGAATGGATGCATTTGCAATCGGCTTGAAAGTGGCAAATAAGCTCATTGAGGACAAGGTGTTAGAGGATGTGATTACTGACAGATACAGCAGCTTCACAGAAGGCATTGGCTTAGAGATTGTAGAAGGCAGAGCGGATTTCCACAAGCTTGAGCAGTATGCATTAAGCCTTGGGGAAATTAAGAACAAATCCAGTCGTCAGGAACGATTAAAAGCAGTGGTAAACCAATATTTATTAGAAACATTATCGACTGTAACTGTATAAAAAAACAGACGATGTGGGAAAAGTGCAAGTGTTCTGTTTAGCTTCGGTAGATAAACATCTCACATACAAATCGTACGATGCGGTGAAGGTTATTTTACTGTAAGGGGCTGCGCTGAACCTGGGCATCTGCGTTTTTATCTTTTGAAAAAAGAAATGCGCTGGAACAGTATGTTATTCCAGCACATTTTTATAATCCAGGATGATCATTAAATAAAAGGGTGATATAGATGAAGTATGTAATTGGGATCGATCTAGGAACGAGTGCAGTTAAAATCTTGCTTATTAATCAAAATGGAGAAGTTTGTCATGAGCTTTCTAAATCTTACCCTCTTATCCAAGAAAAGTCAGGGTATAGTGAACAAAATCCAGAAGAATGGGTAGAAAAAACTGCACAAGGCCTTGCAGAACTCGTTCAGAAATTTCAAGGGAATGCTGAAGATATTGAAGGTATTAGTTTTTCCGGACAAATGCACGGGCTTGTGTTACTTGATGAGGAACATCAAGTATTACGAAATGCAATTCTTTGGAATGATACGAGAACAACAGAGCAATGCCGACAAATCAATGAAATTGTCGGAACAGACCGATTACTTGAAATTACAAAAAATCCAGCTCTAGAAGGATTCACTTTGCCAAAGCTACTATGGGTAAAGCAATATGAGCCTGAAGTTTTTGAGAAGGCACATGTATTTATGCTCCCGAAGGATTATTTGCGCTATCGTATGACAGGAGAAATTCATAGCGAATATTCTGATGCGGCAGGAACCCTGCTGTTAAATGTAAGTAAGAAAACGTGGAGTACAGAAATTTGTGAGCTTGTTGGCATTAAATCTGAACTTTGCCCGCCGCTCGTAGAGTCCCATCAATTCGTCGGAACAATTACGTCTGATTTCGCGAATTGGACAGGTCTTTCTGAGTCCGTTAAGGTATTTGCCGGCGGTGCAGATAATGCATGCGGAGCGATAGGATCTGGAATCTTATCGGAAGGAAGAACATTATGCAGCATTGGAACCTCAGGGGTTGTTCTTTCCTATGAAGAGCGTAATGATCAAGACTTTCAAGGTAAGGTCCACTATTTCAATCACGGGGAAGAGAACGCATTTTATACAATGGGAGTAACCTTGGCTGCCGGTTACAGCTTAAGCTGGTTTAAGGATACCTTTGCAGAGAAAGAAGAGTTTGAGCAGCTGTTACAGGGGATAGATCAAGTTCCAGTTGGCGCGAACGGTCTGCTGTTTACGCCATATTTAGTTGGTGAACGGACACCGCATGCCGATTCGGTTATTCGCGGAAGCTTTATTGGGATGGATGCATCTCATAAACGTCGTGATTTTGTTCGAGCAGTACTTGAAGGCATTACGTTTTCGCTGAATGAATCAATCGAAATCTTTAGGGAAAATGGTAAAACCATCGATACAATTGTATCAATTGGCGGAGGAGCAAAAAATGAGGCTTGGCTGCAAATACAGGCCGATATTTTTAATGCAAATATTGTGAAGCTTTCAAGTGAGCAGGGACCAGGAATGGGGGCTGCAATGCTTGCAGCGTTTGGATGCGGCTGGTTTTCATCCTTACTGGAATGTGCTAACAAATTCATTGAGCCCGTTAAAACGTATCAGCCAGTTAAGGAGAACGTAGAACAGTATCAAAAATTGTTTGGCATTTATAAACAGGTCTATGAACAAACAAAGGTTCTTAATGAACAGCTGCAGGAGTTCAGAAAATAAACCATTATAATCTTTGCATTAAGGGGAATGGAAGATGAACTATAGGGAGTTGGGAAATACAGGGATTTCAGTAAGCGAAGTCAGCTTTGGAACATGGGCAATTGGAGGTTCTTGGGGAAGAACAAATGATCAAGAATCTTTAAAAGCACTGGATTATGCAATCGGGCAGGGTGTGAATTTTTTCGATACTGCCGATGTATACGGAGACGGACACAGTGAAGAGCTATTAGCTAAAGCTACAAAGGGCAAGGAAGATCAAGTCTATATTGCGACTAAGTTTTGCCGGGCAGGAGATATCCATTCAAAAGAAACCTACTCATATGAAACAGTCCGTTCCTATTGTGAAGCAAGCTTAAAGCGACTCGGCCGTGAAACAATCGATTTATATCAGATCCATTGCCCGCCAATTGAGATTTTACAGAATGGGCAGGTATTTGAGGTATTGGACAAACTGCAGCAGGAAGGGAAAATTCGGCATTACGGTGTGAGTGTGGAAACGGTAGAGGAAGGGCTTCTATGCTTACAAAACCCTAATGTTAAAGCTCTACAAGTAATTTTTAATATGTTCCGTCAAAAACCGATTGAAAAGCTATTTCCAGAGGCAAAGAAAAATGGCGTTGGCATTCTTGTCCGCCTGCCGCTTGCAAGCGGATTATTGACAGGGAAATTTACAAAGGGACATACCTTTGAGGCAGAGGATCATCGTAATTTTAATGAAAACGGGGCAGCTTTTAATGTTGGTGAAACGTTTGCAGGCCTTGGCTTTGCTAAAGGTGTTGAATTATCAGAGCAGCTTGCATGGATTGCAGAAGGAAGGCATTCGATGACAACAGCGGCTTTAAGGTGGATATTGGATCAAGACGAAATTTCGTGTGTGATTCCAGGATTTAAAAATGAACTCCAAATAACAGAAAACCTAAGAGCTATTGAAGAAAAATCCTTTTCACCAGAAGAGCTACAAAGAATTGTTCAGTTTTATGAAGAGAAGGTCAAGGGTGCCATTAGAGGGCCATATTAAAAGTCAGGAGGGATACAGTGGAAGTCCTAAAAGATGTCTTTGGAGAATTAAATGGGCAAGCGATTACATCGTATACGCTCCGAAACGATAGCGGGATGGAATTTACTTGTATTGATTACGGCTGCACCATTACAAGGATTATGGTACCTGATAAAAACGGAGTAAAGGAAAATGTAGTGCTAGGCTACGATACATTGGAAGAGTATCTCAATTATTCCCCGTATTTTGGTTGTATCATTGGCCGGATCAGCGGAAGGATCAAAAACGCAACGTTTACCTTGGATGATGAGACTTTTACATTAGCAAAAAATGAAAATGAAAACCATCTCCATGGGGGAGACAACGGCTTCCACAATGTCATTTGGAGCTCATCCGTAGAAACAAAAGCAGATGAGGCAAATATCGTATTTTCCTATACAAGTCCTGACGGAGAAGAGGGATTTCCAGGGAATCTTAAGCTTCAGGTAACCTATTCCTTAAATAATGAAAATGAAATCGTCATTTCTTATCAAGGTATTTCTGATCAGAAAACAATTGTGAATCTGACAAATCACTCTTACTTCAACCTAAGCGGTAATTTGAAGCGGACCATTTTAGCGCATGAGCTGACGCTAAAAAGTGATGGTTTTTTAGAGTTGGATCCTTCTTTCATACCAACGGGTAAAGTCTTATCTGTGGAGGATACAGTATTTGATTTTAGAAAGGGTCTGCAGATTGTGCAAGGAGTCAATTCTGAACATCCGCAAATAAAACTTGTTGGCGGGGGATATGACCATCCCTTTTTATTAAATGCAAATCATGAGCAGGAGATCACATTGGTTGACTATGAAAGCGGCAGGAAGCTTGAAATTGAGACAGATGAACCGTGTGTTGTTCTTTATACAGGAAACTCCTTAGAAGAGGGTTTTACAATAGGAGGAGTACCGTCCGAGAAGCATTTAGGTTTATGTCTGGAAACGCAGCTGCCGCCTAATATGATAAATAATCCAAATTTTCCTTCTGCAGTACTTGAGGCAAATGAGGTTTATTCAACTAAGACAAAATATGCTTTTAAGTTGATTTAATTAGTAAGGTTATTTACAAAAGAGCAGGGTTCAATTGCCCTGCTAACTTATGGATTATAAAATACAGAGATTTATAGATAGCGGAAATTGAATACAAACATATAGTGTCTGAAGGGAGAATTATAGTGAGTAATGTAGCGAATCTTGAAGCAGTAGAAACACTAGCTATAAATACAATACGTACTTTATCTATCGATGCGGTAGAAAAAGCAAAATCTGGCCATCCAGGTATGCCGATGGGAACAGCGCCAATGGGGCATGTGTTATGGTCAAAAGTTATGAATCACAATCCGGCCAATCCATCTTGGTTTAATCGAGATCGTTTCGTATTATCTGCGGGTCACGGTTCCATGCTGCTATACAGCTTATTGCATTTAGGTGGATATGATGTGTCTCTAGAAGACTTGAAACAGTTTAGACAATGGGGAAGCAAAACGCCGGGACATCCTGAATACGGACATACTCCTGGTGTTGATGCAACGACAGGTCCTCTTGGACAAGGGGTAGCCATGGGAGTAGGAATGGCTATGGCAGAAACACATCTCGCAGCTGTATACAATCAAGAAAACTTCCCGATTGTCGATCACTATACGTATGTGATTTGTGGAGATGGGGATTTAATGGAAGGCGTGTCCGCAGAGGCTGCATCTCTTGCGGGACACTTACAATTAGGCAAGCTGATTATGATGTACGATTCAAATAATATTACACTTGATGGTGAAGCCCACCTATCATTCTCAGAAGATGTAGGGAAGCGGTTTGAGGCGTACGGATGGCAGGTGCTTCAAGTAAATAGTCAAAATGACTTACATGCAATTGAGCGTGCATTGGTCGAAGCAAAGAATGAGCTAACAAAGCCAACCTTAATTGAAGTGAAAACAACCTTAGGATATGGAAGTCCGAACAAAGGCGGCAAGGGCGGACATCAAGGTACGCATGGTTCTCCTCTTGGTGCAGAAGAAGTGAAACTGACGAAAGAATTTTATCAATGGCCGCAAGAAGACTTTTATATTCCAGAGGAAGTAAAAGCGTACTATCAAGAAGTAAAAGAAAAGGGGATCCAATCCAACCAGCAATGGGAACAGCTATTGGAGCAGTACAAGCAAGAATATCCAGAGCTTGCAGCCCGTTTAGAGCAGGATATACAAGGGGAATTACCTTCCGCATGGGAAGAGAATGTGCCGAGTTATGAGCTGGGAACAGCAATTTCCACACGTGTTGCTTCTGGACAAGTATTAAATGCATTGGCGAAGCAAGTGCCAAGCATAGTAGGAGGGTCTGCAGATTTAGAGTCTTCTACAATGACTCACTTACATGGAGAAGGAAGATTTGCTCCTGGTCAGTATGGAGAGCGAAATGTGTACTTCGGAGTCCGAGAATTTGCGATGGGAGCTATCGTAAATGGTATGTCCTTACATGGTGCTATTAAGCCATTTGGTTCTACATTCTTTGTTTTCTCTGATTATCTTCGTCCAGCAATTCGACTAGCAGCACTCATGAATTTACCGGTAACATATGTGTTTACACATGACAGTATTTATGTAGGGGAAGATGGCCCAACCCATGAGCCAATTGAGCAGCTAGCGGCATTACGGGTTATACCAAATGTGAAAGTCCTGCGCCCAGCTGATGCAAATGAAACAGCTGCTGCATGGAAGTATGCTGTGAAGAATCAAGAAGGACCGGTTGTCTTAGTATTAAGCCGTCAAAATATACCTGTTGTGATTGAAAATGAAAAAGCATGCGCAAATGTTGAAAAGGGAGCATATGTAGTTGCGGGAGCTGAACAGGATCTTCCTCAGGTGCAGTTAATTGCAACTGGTTCTGAAGTAGCGCTGGCAATAGGTGTGAAGGATGCATTGGCAAAAGAGGGGATTAGGGCTCGCGTTGTAAGTATGCCATCATGGGAATTGTTTGAGCAACAATCGGTTTCTTACCAACAGTCTATTCTTCAGCCAGACATTAAGCTGAATGTAGCTATAGAATTAGGTTCGCCTCAAGGATGGGCACATTTTGTGGGACGAGAAGGATTGATTATCGGCATTTCTACGTTCGGGGCATCAGCTCCGGGAGATCGTATTGCAAAGGAATATGGATTTACAGTAGAGAATATTGTAAAGCAGATTCAATCTAGGTTATAAGGTTATGTCTTTCAAAGAGTGTTCTATTCAAGCCAGGAGGAAAAGGGATGCTGAAAACTTTACAGGATGTAACAACACTGCATAATGGTGTAGTAATGCCATGGTTTGGATTAGGAGTCTTTAAAGTAGAAGATGGATCAGAAGTCATCGAAGCCGTCAAGACAGCGATTCAAAATGGATATCGAAGTATTGATACAGCCGCTTTGTATGGAAATGAAGAGGGTGTAGGACAAGCTATTAAGGAGTCAGGTGTTCCACGACAAGAGTTATTTATTACTACGAAAGTATGGAACTCAGACCAAGGATATGATTCTACGCTTCAAGCATTTGAAACAAGCATAAATAAACTCGGTCTTGATTATTTGGATTTATATTTAATCCACTGGCCAGGGAAAGACAAATATAAAGAGACTTGGAAGGCGCTTGAAAAACTATACAAAGATGGACGAGTGCGTGCAATAGGCGTAAGCAACTTCAAGATTCATCATTTAGAAGACTTAATGAGCAGTGCAGAAATAAAGCCGATGGTCAATCAGGTAGAATACCATCCTCACTTAACACAAAAGGAACTTCTTGCCTTTTGTCAAAGGGAGGGCATTCAACTAGAAGCATGGTCACCATTAAAACAAGGTCAATTATTAAGTGACCCAATTATTAATAAATTAGCAGAAAAATATGGAAAATCATCTGCGCAGATTATCCTGCGCTGGGATTTGCAAAATAAAGTTGTTACGATTCCTAAATCCATTAAAGAGCAACGAATTATTGAAAATGCAAACATTTTTGATTTTGAATTATCTGCAGAAGATATGGAAGAAATCGATGGATTAAACAAGGATGAGCGTGTAGGTCCCGACCCAGATACCTTTGAACGTGATTTTAACAGCTAAAAATACGGGTATGTGTAGGTGTCAGGGAGAACTCTTGACACCTACTATTTATGAAAGGTTAGTAATGAATAATTAAGAAATAAGCGGCAATCTGGTAAACGGCGGTTGACGGTCTTCGCTTGTTCCACTGTAGGAAAGTATACATTTCAAGCTGGAGGACAATTCGACGCAGTTGGTGATTTTAGGAATACAGTGTAAGTGCAACTACACCCCTGTCTTCGCCTAACGACTCGTCAATCGGCGAGTTTTCTTTATATTATTTTTTGTAATTATAGCCTCTCTCTTCATATGGAAGCAGCTCCTGTAGCCACTTTTCCTCTAGTTGTGCCAGCCTGCGTTTGTACTTATGCAGACTGTTTACATCTATAATGGTTTCTTCTTCTGGCTTTATTGTTTCTAAAATTTCAAAGGAAAAACTGTGTTCCCCGAAAGTATCCCAATCCTGCTGCAGCCTTTTGTTAAAGTGGGATTTTATCTTGAGTTCAAATTTATGTCTATTCATGATTTTTGCAAGATCCATGCTGCTGCCTATAAATATTTTTTCATTTTCTACATTCTTAATTTGATAGACACCCATTTGTGTATGGGTTTGTTTGTATAAGGATTTTTCGAATTTTCGGTCCATTAGCTATGGTCTCCTTCCGTAAAGAGCAGTGTATAAAGCTTTTCTGTATTTCCTGATTCAATCTCATCTAAAACGGTGTCTATTAGGGTGTTCACTGTCTCATCATCAAGATTCAAAATAGCTGCAAGCCGGCCAATTCGAATTTGTTTGAGCCGTTCTTTCTGCAGTCTCTCTACGGTTGCTTCATATATATCAGCTTGTTCTTCTCCTGTTTCAACTTTTTTCCGCAATAGAAGCATTTGAATATCTATTTTCAAGACGGGCGTTAAGTCTTTGGTAAAGTTTCGCTCATCGACGAGAAGAGTTTCGTCTACTTGAAAGTATGCGCTTAAAGATTTTAATCGTTCTTGCGGAATCGGTCTGCGTTTTTTTATCCAGTCAGAAAACTGCTGTGGTGTAATATGAAGCTCTCGTCCAATTTGCGAATACGATTGCTCGTGTATCATGACTAAGAAATCCAGTACTGTTTTTGCTTGTAGTGCTTTTGTGCCTTTCATCCGTTTTAACCCCCCTTGACATAATATATGTCAAAGATAGCAAAAAGACATAAATTATGTCAAGTGAAATGACGTAATTTATGTCTTTGTTTTTAAGAAAGAACTAATTTTATTCTTGTAAAGGCCCAATCTAATTCTTCCTCTGAAATAATAAGCGGCGGGGCAATGCGAATCACGTTTTCATGTGTTTCCTTGCAAAGTATTCCTTCCTGCTTTAAACGCTCACAATACGGACGTGCTGATTCATGAAGCTCAATGCCGATAAATAAGCCTTTGCCGCGAACCTCTTTTATCATCGGATTTTGGATGGTTTGTAATCTAGTCAGAAGCTTTTCGCCGAGATGCAGTGAGCGCTCCGCAAGCCTTTCTTGAATAATCACGTCAAGCGCTGCAATAGATACAGCGCAGGCAAGAGGGTTTCCACCAAACGTTGAACCGTGCGATCCAGGATTGAATACGCTTAGAATGTCACGGTTTGCTGCTACGCATGATATAGGGAATACGCCGCCGCCTAATGCTTTTCCAAGGATATACATATGAGGGACTACATTTTCCCAATCACATGCAAACATTTTTCCGGTGCGCCCGAGTCCTGTTTGAATTTCGTCTGCGATAAATAACACATTTTGCTCCTGACAAATAGCAAATGCTTGTTTCAGAAAACCATCTGGTGGAATGACAATACCCGCTTCGCCTTGAATAGGTTCAAGAATAAGAGCAGCTGTATTTTTGGTAATCGTTCTCTTTAGTGCATCGATATCACCATATGGAATCACTATAATGCCCGGCAGCATAGGACCGAAGCCCTGCTTGTAGTCAGGGTTAGAGGACATAGATACGGCTGTCATCGTTCTACCATGGAAGTTGTCCGTACAGACGATGATTTCTGCTTTGTTCGCTTCCACTTGCTTTACATCATACGCCCATCGGCGAGCTGCCTTTACAGCTGTTTCGACTGCTTCAGCTCCTGTGTTCATTGGCAATATCATTTCCTTATTTGTTATCTTCGCGACCCTTTCATACCATGCTCCAAGCTGGTCGTTATGAAAGGCACGCGAAGTAAGCGTAACACGGCTCGCTTGATGGATGAGCGCTTCAATAATACGCGGATGGCGATGACCTTGATTAACAGCAGAGTAGGCGCTTAGCATATCCAGATAACGATTTCCTTCAGGATCCTCTACCCACACGCCTTCTGCCTTTGAAATAACAATTGGCAGCGGGTGATAGTTATGTGCTCCGTATGTTTCTGTTAACTTAATTAACTTTTCTGTTTCTCTCATACTCCGTTCCCCCCATTTTGCCTTAGGCGAAAATTCAGAATGATTTACATATTATAACATTCATTGGCGAAAACCGAATTATTTCTCTAATCCTGTTAAAACATGATATGATAGAAGATAGGAAAAATTGAGGAAAAAAGGAGAGATTTTTTGCTATGATGACAGATCATACTACAGATCTTCACATTACAGCATGGGTGCTTGGTATTATTTTGTTCTTTGTTGCCTCTGCGATGTACCGCAACCGTAACTCAAAGGCAAAAATGATACATATGATTGTTCGGCTTTTGTATATCGTCATTGTGATTACTGGATTCTTGTTGTATCAAGGAATTATGTCGTCACCGACAACTCCGCATATGCAGTATGGCATTAAAATGTTGGCGGGTATTTGGGTTATCGTTGCGATGGAAATGATATTGGTTCGTACAAACAAAGGAAAAAGCACGAATGCTGGCTGGATTCAGTTTGTAATCGCCTTTTTAGTTGTTTTATATTTAGGGTTACGATTGCCGTTTGGTTTTCACCCATTCGCATAATAAAAAAGAAGAGGATGCAGGCATCCTCTTCTTTTTTATAAGAAAGTATAACTTTTCAGAGTGATGTCTAGCTCCCAAGGCCCAAAATGGTAGACTCTGGGCTGAACCTCCGCAAAAGGAAAAAAGCGCCTTTTACTCCGGCCCACCCCTACGCTGCCATAAAAGGCGGGCCTTGTCCGCTTTTCTTATTTATCAACAATCCGCTTTATACATTTGTCCATCTGCCCTTGTGAATTCAAATATATCCTTGCTCATCTCTCCGTCGCGAATGTAGCGATGATGCAGCGAACAAACGTAGTCTCCATTATCGTATACAATAAAGTTCACACCTTGCCTTGGTGCTGAGGCTGGTTGAAAGAATAAAATATTATGACAGTAAATACAGTCATACAGGGAATAATCAAATCGCCCTAACGCTTTTGTGAGAGTGGAGAAAGAGGAGTCTGACAGCTCTTTTAGCCACTCCTCATAGCCTGTTTGCAGTTTTTTGCGAATACGGACCGTTTCTCCACTTTCGAGTGGATGCGGTTCGTTTTCAATTTTAAGTGTATCATTTTCATAAAATCGCGCTGGAAGCCAATGATTGTTGTATAGTATTTCAAAATCATCTTCTACAATTTCCCATAAAAGAGAAGCTTCGTCGCTTTCTTCATCAAAAAATATCCACTCTTCATTAATACATTCAATATTTCCAACCGTATAGGAGCGCGGTTGGTTTCGCATAATGTGATAGCGGTGTTTCATGAAAATCCTCCTTGTTGAGTGTCTGTCATTGTTATAGACAGTTCCTGCGTCATTTATAACAAGGCGATGCACCTAACTGTCAAAATAGGCATACAATGAACCAAATTGCTGTTGAATTCTCAGAAGGAAAGGATGAGCGCAATGTGTGGAATTACGGGATGGACTGATTTTTCTCGTTCTCTTCTTACGGAAAGGGAAACGGTTGGGAAAATGGCGGAAACACTCTCAAAGCGCGGACCTGATGATACGAATGTATGGACGGCGACGCATACAGCCTTTGGACATAAGCGTCTTGTAGTTGTAGACCCAGAGGGCGGCAAGCAGCCAATGACAAGAGTAAAGGGAGAAAATCTATATACGATTTGTTATAACGGTGAGCTGTATAATACAGAGGATTTGCGTAAGGAGCTGCTGCAAAAGGGATATACATTCGAAGGGCATTCTGATACAGAAGTGCTGTTAACATGCTATATCGAATGGAAAGAGAAATGCGTGGAGTACTTAAATGGAATTTTTGCATTTGCCGTATGGGATGCGGTAGAAGAAAAGCTATTCATTGCCCGTGACCGTTTAGGTGTTAAGCCATTATTTTATAAACAGGATAGCGCTCGCCTATTGTTTGGATCTGAGCTAAAAGCAATTCTGGCTCATCCTGAGGTGAAGGTGGAAATAACGCATGAGGGCTTGGCTGAGGTATTCGGGCTCGGTCCATCACGTTCCCCAGGTCATGGTGTATTTGCGGGTGTGAATGAATTGCGTCCGGCGCATGCTTTGACATTTACAAAAAATGGTTTGAAAATTTGGCGTTATTGGAATGTCAAGAGTGCAGAGCATACTGATAACTTTGATGAAACGGTAGGAAAAGTGCGCTTTCTGCTTGAGGATGCGATTACGCGTCAGCTTGTATCTGATGTGCCGCTATGTACATTTTTATCAGGCGGTGTGGATTCGAGTGCCATTACAGCTTTTGCGGCAATGGCGTATGATCGTGAAGGGAAGGGAAACTTGCATACCTATTCCATTGATTATGAAGATAATGATAAATATTTTCAGGCAAATGCTTTTCAGCCGAATTCCGATGAGCATTGGATCCGTTTAATGTCTGAAACCTTCAGCACAACGCATCACCGCTGTGTTATTTCAAACGAAAAGCTGGCTGAGCATTTAACAGAAGCTGTTATTGTAAGAGATCTACCGGGTATGGCTGATGTCGATTCCTCCTTATTATGGTTTTGTCGCGAAATTAAACAAAACTTTGTTGTGAGCTTGTCTGGGGAATGTGCTGACGAAATTTTTGGCGGTTATCCATGGTTTTATCGAACTGATGACTTACAATCCAGCAACTTCCCATGGATGCGTTCAACAGAACTGCGGGAGCAGCTGCTAAAGCGGTCGTGGCGCGAGAAGCTCCGTTTGAGGGAATATGTACAGCAGCGTTACGATGAAACAGTACGAGAGACGCCAGAGCTTCATGGAGAGAGTAAGCTAGAGGCGCAGCGCAGACAGTTATTTTACTTAAATATGATTTGGTTTATGACAACGCTGCTGGATCGGAAGGATCGGATGAGCATGGGGGCGAGCTTAGAGGTGCGCGTGCCATTTGCCGATCACCGTCTTGTGGAGTACGTTTGGAACATTCCGTGGGAAATGAAAATGCATGGTAACCGTGAAAAAGGATTGCTCCGAAAGGCACTGGAAGGAGTGCTTCCGGAGGACGTCCTGTATCGTAAAAAAAGTCCATACCCAAAAACGCATAATCCGTATTATACAAAGGCTGTAACAACATGGCTGTCTAGTATTTTACAGGATAAAGGATCGATGTTGCATGAATTTTTTAATCGCGACCAGCTTGATGAGCTCATTGCAACAGAAGGAAAGGCGTTTACTACGCCATGGTTTGGCCAGCTCATGACAGGACCGCAGCTATTGGCGCATCTTGCACAAATTCATGTTTGGTTTGAGCATTATAATATTAATATTAAAGACTAAGGCAGCGTAATCCGCTGTCTTTTTCGTTACAACACCGTTTTGGGGAATAATTGAAAAAATGTGGATGGATACGGTGCAAGCAAAATATGAAACATGTGAGGAATTGTTACATTACTAGCTATCGTGTAGCGAGTACGGTCGGTTTAATATAGTTGCCGGTGCGTGCTGGCATCAAAGCAAACGATTTGAATCCTAATGAAAGGTCAGGATAGGAGCTAGACATCACCCCGAAAAGTTATATTTTCTTATCTTGTAAAGAAAACTCGCTGACTGGCGTAGCCCTACTTATACTGTATTCCTAAAATTTCTAACTACGTCGAATTGTCTTCCAGCTAGAAATTTATACTTTCTTAAAAGTGAAATAAAAGAAGCTGCGGATCCCGCAGCTTCTCTTAACTTATTTCTCATTTTGCAATGCATCATAGCCTTCTTCACCTGTACGAATTTTAATCGCATTGGATAGCTCATATACGAAAATTTTACCATCGCCAGCTTTCCCAGTTCTTAGCACACGCTGTGCTGTATCAATTACATCCTGAACGGGCACTTTTGCGACTACAATTTCAATTTTAATGCGCTCATGCATATTAAATGTGCGTCTTACGCCTCGATATACTTCTGTAAATCCTTTTTGCAGACCGCATCCTAATACGTTACTAACGGTTAGACCACTTACTCCAATTTTAGATAATTGGTCTTTTAATTCATCGAACTTCTCCGGGCGTGTAATAATCTCGATTTTCGTTAATTTTTGGCTCATATGCGCATTCTCCCCTTATAAACTCTCGTGATAAGCTTTTTCACCGTGCATCGTAATGTCAAGACCAAGTGACTCTTCTTCGTCATTAGCACGTACTTTCATAAACAGTCCGATTACTTTCACGATTAAGAAGGTAGCAATTGCAGCAAAGGCATAAGTTGCACAAATTGCGATAAGCTGTTTCCCTAATAAAGCAGCCCCACCGTAGAATAATCCGTTTGCGCCAGCTTCATTTACAGATGTTGTTGCAAATAATCCAGTAGCAATTCCGCCCCATGTTCCGCCGATACCGTGGCAGCCGAATGCATCAAGCGCATCGTCATAGCCAAGCTTGCGCTTTAGGAAGAATACTGCAAAGTAGCAAATTGCTCCACCAAGTAATCCAATTACAAGAGAAGCTAGAGGAGTTACAAATCCACAAGCTGGTGTAATAGCAACAAGACCAGAGACAGCACCGCTTACCGCGCCAAGGACAGTTGGCTTCTTACTAATGATCCATTCGCATACAACCCAACCGATAGCAGCCATTGCCGTTGCGGTATTTGTGTTAATAAATGCTGTTAATGCAACATCATTTAGAGTTAAAGCACTGCCGACGTTAAAGCCGAACCAGCCGAACCATAATAATCCTGCTCCTAACACTGTGAATGGTAAATGGTGAGGAGCCACTGAAGCCGCATCTTTTCTTTTTCCAAGAACAATAGCAAGAACAAGACCAGATACACCGGATGTAATGTGAACAACGTTTCCTCCTGCGAAATCAAGTGCGCCAAGCTCTCTTAACCATCCGCCTACACCCCATACCCAGTGAGCAACCGGATCATACACGAAAGTCGTCCAAACAAGCATGAAAACAATGAATGCAGAAAATCTCATACGCTCCGCGAATGCTCCGGAAATTAATGCTGGTGTAAGGATTGCGAACATCATTTGGAACATCATAAATAGGTTGTGAGGAACTGTTGCGCTGTAGTCAGCGTTTGGTTTAAAGGTAACGCCTTTTAGGCCAACCCAATCCAGACTGCCGATTAATCCATGCCAACTTGGGCCGAAAGCTAGTGAATAACCGATTAAAATCCATTGAACAGATACAATTGCCATCGCTGAGTAGCTATGCATTGTTGTGCTAAGCACGTTCTTGCTTCGTACCATTCCTCCATAAAACAGCGCAAGTGCTGGTGTCATTAGCATGACCATTACTGTGGCTAGAAACAGAAATACTGTATCCCCCATGTTGATTCCTTCCATCTGTAATTCCCCCATTTCATGAATTTGTAACGATAAAGTTTCTGACTGTAGAGGAACAATCCCTAATGTCAGTTTTTATTACAATGTATGTTATGTTTTATACTATATTCAATTTTTCGGGAAATGGCAAGAGGAAATCTAATAAAAAATTCAAACAATTTTGAGGTTTATGTAAGCTTTCATATTTTGTTGTAATAAAATCTAACATGTTAGCGGTTTCATTGTGAAGCGTATGACGATAAGGGTCTGTATTTGTTTGATTGATTAGCTGTAAAAATAACATGTGAACGATATTAAGTGTGCCAAAGGAGATTTATAATAGAGAGTATACATTGAGAAAAGCTTATTGGATGATGTGATGAATAGGATAACATTTCAGATTCCTCCATTTCCTGTTTTCATTAAGGCAGGAAATGAAGGATGCTATTTCTATTGAAGAGAAGCTCAAGTAGCCGCTTCATTTTTATCAGGTACTTATTTTTCTTCAAAAGGAAGCGTTTGCAATACCGGGTGCAGCAGAAAAAGTTTGCGAGCAAGCGGTAGCATATATCCAGCGCTATTATAATCGGCAGCTTAAGATGACCGATATTGTGCAAGAGCTGCATTATCACGCAGATTAGTTAACACACTGTATGCAAAAAACAAAGCAGCTTCTGGCAGCAACAACGGAAAAGATCAAAACAATTTCCCAACAGGTAGGCATTCAAGATGAGATGTACTTTTCCAGATTGTTTCGTAAACAAGAAGGAATTAGCCCTCAGGAATATCGAAGGATGATGCAACGGGATATTGTAAGGTAGGCGAATAAGAGATTGACAAAGTACGCAGAGAATTTTGTGCGGATTATGTCTGTAATTGGTATACTATTCTTATCATTGTAAAATATTCCATTCTCGGTCTAACGGCTGAAGAATAAGAGTAGTGAGGGGGAGGGGGCGGAGATGAGCAAACAGGTGATCGCAACACTAGTGCTAATCCCGTTTCTTCTTTTTTATGGGCTGTTTTTTTCTTGTGTGCAAGCAGCTGGTGAAAAAGAAGAGAGAAGCTGGCAAGATGAAGCGATTTATTTTATGATGGTTGACAGATTCAACAATGGGGATTCAAAAAATGATAAGGATGTAAACACAACAGATTTACAAGCTTACAATGGAGGGGACTTAAAGGGGATTACCAAGCGGCTTGATTATATCCAAGATATGGGCTTTACTGCCATTTTGCTTACTCCTGTTGTTGATAATGAGGAAGATGGATATCACGGCTATTGGACAAAGGATTTTTACAAGGTAGAAGAGCATTTTGGCTCCATGGCGGATATGAAGGAACTTGTAAAAGAAGCCCATAAGCGTGATATGAAGGTAATTCTTGATTTTGTTGCCGGTTATACTGGAAGCAAGAATCCTTGGCTCTTTGATAAGCAAAAACAAGGGTGGTATCAGCAAGAGCAGAGGGAGAATGAGCAAATACAAATAATAGAAGAAAATTCACTAGCTGGACTGCCACATTTGAATTTCGAAAATGAAGAGGTGCGAAAGTTTCTCATTAATAATGCGAAATGGTGGGTTCAGCAAACAGATATCGACGGTTTTCGTTTGGAAGATATGCAATCTGTCCCGAAGGACTTTTGGGGTGAGTTCGTTCGCGGAGTAAAAGCAGTAAAGCAAGACTTTTTCTTTATTGGCGATGTATCTGCTGTGGATACAAGCAGTGTAGCGGAATATCAGAACATGGGGATAGATAGCTTTTTGAACATTTCATCCTATAAGCACATGACGAAGGTGTTCAGTCAAACAGGCCAATCTCCGAATGAATTATACAAAGATTGGAAGAGTGACCAAGTGGTATATCCAAACCCATACCTACTTGGAAATTTCCTTGATAATCAAAATACAAAACGGTTTACGCGTGTGGCTTTGGAAGAAAAGCAATATCCGCCAACACGTCTGCGTTTAGCGTTGGCTTATCTGTTTACATCACCAGGCATTCCTATTATGTACTATGGAACAGAAATTGCGCTAGATGGCGGGGATCCTCCTGATAATCGCCGTTTGATGGATTTTAAAACTGATGCTGATTTTTTAAAATATATTAGTAAATTAGGTGAATTGCGTAAGCAGCTCCCGTCGCTGCGTCGCGGTACATTTGAAATGGTGTATGACAAGGGTGGCATGAGTGTATTCAAGCGAACGTATCAAGAGGAAACGACCATCATTGCTTTGAATAATACGAAAAAGACGCAAAAGGTCCACCTTACACGAGAACAGCTAGATACGAATAAGGAACTGCATGGATTAATGGAGGAAGATATCATTCGCCCGGCGAAGGATGGCTACTATCTTGTATTGGATCGCGAAACAGCAAATGTGTATGCGCTTGCGGAGAAAACAGGACTGAATATTCCGTTTATCTCTGTGCTGGTTGGCATAAATGTGTTGTTCGTGATATTTCTCATCCTTGTAAGAAGGAGAAGAAAGAAGTCCTAGCATCAAAATGGTATAGGTAAAAAGTACTGCTTTTCTCATAGAAAGGGACAAGCAGTTATTAATATTAATGGTATAATAAAGAAAACTCGCCGATTGGCGAGCCCTGCTTTTGGGCGAAGACAGAGGCGTAGTTGCACTTATACTGTATTCCTAAAATTTCCGACTACGTCGAATAGCCAAATTTATACTCTCATAAAGTGTGAAACAAACAACAAGAAAGGATGGTGTGAATGGTCGTTACGATTAAGGATGTGGCGAAAAAAGCTAATGTCGCACCATCCACAGTATCCCGCGTCATTGCCGACAGTTCTCGTATAAGTGAAAAAACAAAAAAACGTGTTCGTAAAATTATGGATGAGCTTGGTTACCATCCAAATATGAATGCGCGCAGTCTCGCAAATCAAACGACACAAGCGATTGGTCTCGTTATGCCAAGTTCTGCTGGGAAGGCATTTCAAAATCCGTTTTTTCCGGAAGTTATACGAGGAATCAGCTCTTTTTCTCATATAAAGGGCTACTCTCTTTATATGTCTACCGGAGAAACAGAGCAGGAGATTTATGAAGGTGTTGTAAAGATGGTGCAGGGAAGACGAGTGGATGGCATTGTTTTATTGTATTCACGTATTGATGACCCTGTTATTCAATATTTAATTGAGCAACAATTTCCTTTCGTGTTGATTGGCAAGCCGCATCAATCTACTGGGGAAGTGACGTATATAGATAATGATAATTACTTGGCCGGACGTGAACTTACAGAGTATTTTATTTCCCTCGGTCATAAACGATTGGCGTTTATTGGGGGAAGTCCAGATTTAATGGTAACGAAGGAACGTCTTGCTGGTTTTAAAGAAGCGTTAAAGCTAGCAGATCTCCCTATGTCGGATGACTATATTGTCTATATGGAGTTTTTGCGTGAAGGCGGCGAGCGGGCGGTGGAGCAGCTTCTTTCCTTGGAACAGCCTCCAAGTGCTATTATTGTTACTGATGATCTAATGGCGCTTGGTGTTTTAAGTACATTGACAGAAAAAGGGTATGCTGTTCCAGATCGTATCTCAGTAGCAAGCTTTAATAATGTTATTTTTTCCGAAATTTCTTGTCCGCCGTTAACATCTGTGGATGTGCGTATCTTTCAGCTTGGGTATGAGGCTGCGAAAAGCTTAGTGGAAAAAATCGAGTCACCAGAACTGCCACCAAAAAGTATTCTTGTGCCGTATAAAATTGTCAAACGGCAATCCTGTAAGGAATATTTAGAAGGTTAGCTATCTGTGTTTGAGCTAGCAGATATATACAAAAATTCAATTGGAGTAGAAGGGGAATAGAAGAGAAAAGCAGACTTTAGTTGTCTGCTTTTTCTTATATACAGGAATGAATAAAAGAAGGAGAGTGCTTGAATGGACTGAATGTTATTTGGGGAGAGCCAAAAATGACGTCAGGGATATAAGAGGTTTTAAAAGGAACAGGGATAATCTCTGTTTCTTTTTTGATAGGTTTCAATCCTCTTAATAAATATACCGAAAGCGCTTTTTGTTATGATATATTACTAAAAACCTAGTTTAAGCCAGAGGATTATGAGGTTATATTCAACAGTAAGAGCTCCTGGATGCTTTTGGTAAGGGATTTTTGATTATCATTTATATTGTAAGAAAGTATAAATTCCTAGCTGGAAGTTCATTCGACATAGTGGGGGATTTTAGGAATACAGTATAAGGGCAACTACGCCTCTGTCTTCGCCAAAGAGCAGGAGGCGCCAGCTTTATCGCAGGTAACATTACAATTAGAGAACGAAATCAATTTCGGTGTGGAAGACAGGGGGAATTAAAGGGAGTTCCTAAATATGGAATCATTGTTGAATGACTAATGTGGGTACCGGAAAGCGGTTTAGGTAACATATAGCGAGAGGCTTTAACAAAATTTGTGCAAAAATAACAAAAAAATGAATGTTTTTTGTTAAAATTTATGAATAAAGGTATTGAAAGCGTTTTAAATGTGATATATAATCAAAAATGTAAAGCGCTTTAGGGATAACGTAGTTAAAGTGTTTTACAAGATCTAGATATGTGAAGGGGAAGGGTGTGTTCAGGCTACAAAAGGAGCCAAGTTTATGGTTTTTCATTTTAGAATGCTCGCTATTCTCATGCTGAAACCCTATCTTAAGGAATCGGCTAGATATGCGGGACGAACGCCCAAAAGCGGGGATTCTGCGATGGCTGTGAAGTCCGAATGATAGTTTTAGGGTCCTTACCATTGCTGCAACAAAAGCTTATCGGAGCCAAGTTCTCCAATTCTATGATAAGAGTTAGAGTCATTTTGATAGCGAGTGATAAAGTACTTATAAAAATAGAAAAAATAGTAAAGCAATCGAATTGACGAAAGCGCTTTAGGTAAGGTAATCTAATTCTTAGACTGCATGATAGAAAGAAGTGTATAAAATGAAAACAACCATCTATGATGTGGCAGAAAAGGCAGGTGTCTCCATATCTACTGTTTCAAAGGTCATGAATGACCAGCAAGTCGGGAAAAAATCAAAACAAAAGGTTTTGAAGGTTATGCAAGAGCTTAATTATAGACCGAGTGTTCTTGCGTCAGCCTTAACAGGAAAACGAACCTCCACTATTGGATTATTATTACCAGACTTAGCGAACCCTTTTGTTGCAGAAATGGCGCGCAGAGTGGAAGATCGTGCACATGAATTTGGATTTAGCCTTGTTATTTGCAGCACGGATTTAAATCCAGAAAAGGAAGAACGCTCAGTGTCATTACTGAGACAGAAAAGCGTTGATGGATTTATATTAGCTAGTGCCTTTAATAACAGGAGGGTTATCGCGGATTTAGTGGATGATAATATCCCTGTCCTGCTCCTTTCTGAATCGCATCCTCAATTCGCGGTAAACAGCATTAATATTGATAATATCGTCGGAGGATATCAAGTAGCTTCTCACTTAGTTTCCCTGGGCCATACAAGAATTGCAGTGATTGGTGAGGATGCTACAAGTAGTCAACAACGTATTAATGGATATAAGCAGGCTTTTCAAGAAAGCGGCTTGACAGTGCATGAAGATCTGATTGCTATCAGTGATTCAAGCGTAGAGCATGCGCAACGCTTGACAAATGAATTATTGAATCATCCAAAAAAGCCTACTGCTATTATTGCTTGCAATGATGTACTGGCAATTGGTGCGATTCTAGCTGCACGCGAAATAGGTTTAGACATTCCTAAGGATCTTTCGATTACCGGCTTCGATAATACATTATTATCAAAGAGCTGTGATCCTCCTCTAACAACAGTTGAGCAAGGTCTTGACAAAATGTGTGCTCAAGCGGTGGATCTATTAATAGAGGAGATTGAAGGGAAAAGCACATCGAAACAGCGTATCCTTGTGTTGCCGCAGCTTGTTATCCGAAAATCAACCGCCTTTTGTCAGGATTAAGACGGAAGTCCCATGTTTTACTTTTGAAGTAAGCGTTATCTTTTTTTGCTAAAACGTATTACATTTCAGTTTCTATGAAATGTAATCGATTGCAATTTTTGCAATCGATTACATAGGTATATTATAGATGAATAGAATCTAAGAAACATAGCAAAGCAGTTTTTCAAATCTTAGATTTTAGGTTGTATTCAGCTATTAAACAAGTGGTTTCTACTTTCTTTTCGGTAAACCCAAAAACGAAAGCGCTTTATATTAAAACACATATTAGGGGGACTTTTAATGGCAATTCGTAAAAGACTTATGTTGCTTGTATCTTTAATGGTTATACTGTCTTCATTTATGGCAGCTTGTTCTTCTTCAACTTCTGGCGGCGAGAAGAAGGATGGTAAACTCGTAATCGGAGCAGCGATGCCAGTATTTGATGATAAATGGCTCTCTTACTTATACGATGCTATGAAAGCGGCTGCAAAAGATAAAGATGTAGATTTAAAAATGGTTGATGCGAAAAACGACTCCGGTAAACAGCTTTCTCAAGTTGAAACATTTATCACACAAGGTGTAGATGCAATCATTATTAACCCTGTTGATACGAGTGCAGTGACTCCGATGTTAGATGCGGCAAAGGATGCAAACATCCCTGTAATTGTTGTAAACCGTATGCCAAGTAAAAATGATATGAAAAACATTTACGCGTTTGTAGGCTCTGAATCTATCCAAAGTGGAACAATGCAAATGGAAAAGATTGCTGAAATGTTAGGCGGCAAAGGAAACGTTGCAATTATGACTGGTGAGCTTGGTGCAGAGGCACAGATTAAGAGAACAGAAGGTAATAAAAACGTAGTTAAGAAAAATCCAGATATGAAAATTGTACGTGAAGCGACAGGAAACTGGCAGCGTTCTGAAGGTATGAAATTAATGGAAAACTGGATTCAATCTGGCGATAAAATCAATGCGCTTGTAGCGAATAACGATGAAATGGCAATCGGAGCAATTATGGCGTTAGAAGCTGCTGGCAAACTAAATGATGTAATCGTAGCTGGTATTGACGGTACACCAGATGCATTAGAATATGTGAAATCTGGCAAATTAAAAGTTTCTGCTTTCCAAGACCCAATGGGGCAAGGTAGCAAGGCAGTCGAGACAGCTATTCAAGCTGCGAAAGGTGAAAAATTAGCAGACAAGAATGTGTGGGTACCATTCGAGTTGATCACACAAGAAAATGTTGACACATTTATCGAGAAGTGGAAAAACGCAGGAGCTAACTAATGTAACATGAGGGGGGACTGTTAAGGCTCTTATCCGAAAGAGTCCCCTTCTCACCAATCTATTGGGGGTGAGCATGAAATGAGTGCGGAATACATTTTAGAGCTAAATAACATCACAAAAGAATTTCCGGGTGTAAAGGCTTTGGATAATATCCAACTGAAGGTACGAAAAGGAACGGTTCACGCTTTAATGGGTGAAAACGGTGCTGGGAAATCAACACTCATGAAAATTATCTTCGGTGTATATACACCAGACAAAGGCACGATTAAGTTTAAAGGGCAGGAAGTACAAATTAATGGTCCTAAGGATGCCTTAAGCAAAGGGATTTCCATGATTCATCAGGAATTAAGCCCTGTTCCGGACATGACGATTGCGGAAAATATTTATCTCGGCCGGGAGCCGATGTACGGCAAAACAGGTTGGGTCAATAAGAAAAAAATGATAACGGATACAGAAAAGTTATTTGAATCTTTACAGATTGATTTGAATCCACGAACCAAAATGCGGGAGTTAAGCGTTGCGAATATGCAGATGGTCGAGATTGCAACGGCAATTTCTTACAATGCGGATTTAATTATTATGGATGAGCCAACCTCAGCAATTACGGATAAGGAAGTTGATCATCTGTTCAGCATTATTGATTCCTTGGTACAAAAAGGTGTTTCCATTATCTACATTTCTCACAAAATGGATGAAATCTTTAAGATTTGCGACGATATTACGGTATTCCGTGATGGGCAGTATGTAGGAGCTAAGCCAGCAAGCGAATTGAATCAAGATACATTGATTCAAATGATGGTAGGGCGTGAGATTAAAGCAGTATTCCATAAGGAGCCATCTGAAATTACAGATGTTGTCCTAGCGGTAAAAAACCTGTCTAGAGAAGGCAAGTTCCAAAACGTCAACTTTGAGGTGCGTAAAGGAGAAATCCTTGGGGTCGCGGGACTGATGGGCTCTGGAAGAACAGAGATTATGGAAAGTATTTTTGGAATTGATCCGCCAACCTCTGGTGAAATTTATATGCATGGCAAGCAGGTGAAAATCAATTCGCCGAAAGAAGCAATCCGTCATAAAATCGGCTTATTAACAGAGGACAGAAAGCTGACGGGTGCATTCCTGCCGCTGTCGATCCGGGAGAACATGATTATGTCTAACATCGACAATCTGTCAACTCTTGGGTATTTAAATAACAGTTTAGTGAAAAAAGCATGCAATGAGCAGGTAGAAAAATTAAGAGTAAAAACACCGCATTTAAATCAGCTTATTATGAACCTAAGCGGAGGGAACCAACAAAAGGTATTGATTGCCCGTTGGCTGCTCAATGATCCAGATGTGCTGATTTTAGATGAACCAACACGCGGCGTAGACGTTGGTGCAAAGGCTGAGATTCATAAAGTGATGTCCAAGCTTGCGCAGGAGGGAAAAGCAATCATTATGATTTCCTCCGAGCTGCCTGAGGTGTTAGGAATGAGTGATAGAGTGATTGTGATGCATGAAGGAATTCAGAAAGGCGAGCTGAGCAGAGAAGAAGCGAACCAGGAAAGAATTCTAGAAGTGGCATACCAATAAAGAAGACAAACATGCAGTTGCACTTATGGTTTGTTCTTACAATTTCCTGCTGCGTCGAATTGCTTCACAGCTGGGAATTTATAAATTCTTGAAAGTATCCAACCCCTTGAAGGAGGAGTAGCAATGAAAACTCAAGAGAGTGCTGTAAGCAACCCGACGGTGCTTGCAAATTCGGTTAACAGAAAGAAGCAAATCTCAGCAATATTGAATAAGTACGGAATTGTATTCATCTTTATCGCAATGTGTATTTTAATGTCAATTCTATCACCGGCCTTTTTAAACGTAAATAACTTGATTAACGTTGTACGACAAATTTCTTTCATCGGTATTGTGGCAATGGGTATGACAATGGTCATCATTACAACGGGGATCGACTTATCTCCTGGTTCGGTTATTGCCCTTGTATCGGTAATCGCTGCAAGTTATGCACATCCGGGTGAATATCCATTATTCGTTCCGCTTGCAATCGGGATGGCAATTGGAGCAGCAGCTGGATTCATTAACGGTGCGATTTCTGCAAAAGGAAAAATCCCTCCGTTCATCGCGACATTAGGAATGATGACAGCAGCGAGAGGTTTAGCGCTTCTGTATTCAGATGGAAGACCAATTGGTAACTTATCAGAGTCCTTCATGTTTATCGGAAAAGGTACAATCGCTGGGATTCCATTCCCAATCATTATTTTTATCGTCATGGGTATCATTTCACATATCATGTTAAGCCAAATGAGATTTGGTAAATACACATACGCAATCGGCGGCAATGAACAAGCTGCACGTATTTGCGGGATTCCGGTAGATCGCTACAAAATTATGATTTTCACATACGCAGGTCTTTTAGCAGGTATTGCAGGTTTAATGTTAACAGCACGTATTTCTGCAGGACAGCCAAGCCTTGGACTAATGTATGAATTGGATGCAATTGCCGCTGCGGTTATCGGCGGAACAAGCTTAAATGGCGGAATCGGTACAATTCCAGGAACAATGATTGGAGCTTTGATCATCGGGGTTCTAAACAATGGACTTGACTTAATGAACGTATCTTCCTACTGGCAGCAAATTTTAAAGGGAGCGATCATTGTAGCAGCAGTTCTTCTTGACTCTCGTAAAAATAAGAAAGCTTAAAAAATAACAGACAAGCAGTAAATCGAGATGAATGTGGGAGTTATATTAGATTGCTTCCACTGACGAAGCAGGCAGGGATATTGTGTGCAATTAGTTCAATAATCCCTGCAAAGCTTCTCTCAGTTCAAAATGAGCACGGAAGAAATTGCTTTTTCTCCTGTTGAATCAAGCTATATAACAAGCTACAGGGGCTGTTTATCGCAATATTTTCAGCTTATCAATATCTTGTATAGTTTCCAGAAATCCGACAGTCAATTTGGAGTAGACTGGTTGGAGTTGGTTCAAAAGGAGAGAATGCAAAGAGCAATTATGCTCTTTAAGACAACAGATGTGAATGTACTTTCTGCATATGTTGTTATTTCTGGATTGAGAAATTCACCAGAGCGTTTCAGTCTTAAAATGTGATTATTAGATTCATAACACATGCTTTTGAAAAAATCTATTCTATTTTATAGGTCGAAAAGGGGTAGAAATATGAACACAGTTACATTGGGGATTATTGGTGCAGGACGTATTGGAAGATTACATGTAGATAACCTTTTATCAGTTCCGCAAGTGAAAATTAAAGCGGTATCAGATGTGGTGGTAGATCATTTACAGGAATGGGCTGCTAGCAAAGGAATTTCTGTTCTAACAACAAATTATCAGGATTTATTGGCAGATCCTGAAATTGATGCGGTATTTATTTGCTCTCCAACAAGCACACATGCACAAATTATTCAGGAGGCAGCACGTGCGAAGAAGCATATTTTCTGTGAAAAGCCGGTCAGCTTCTCTGCAGAGCAGACAATCGAAGCGCTGCGTGTAGTAGAAGAAGAGGGCGTACAATTACAGGTTGGCTTTAACCGTCGTTTTGATCCGAATTTTAAAAAGGTACGAGACCTTGTGCAGCAGGGGGAAATTGGACAGCCTCATATTCTGAAAATCACATCTAGAGACCCGCAGCCACCAAGCGTTGATTACATTCTTACTTCAGGCGGCCTGTTCATGGACATGATGATTCATGATTTTGATATGGCACGTTATGTAATGAATAGTGAAGTAGTGGAAGTATCTGCTCAGGGAGCGGTTTTGGTTGATCCTGCGATTGGCGAAGCAGGAGATATCGATACTGCCATTGTTACATTGAAATTTGCAAATGGGGCAATTGGAGTGATTGATAATAGCCGTCAAGCTGTATATGGATATGATCAGCGTGTGGAAGTCTTTGGGGCAAAAGGAGCAGCAACAGCCGATAACTGCCGTCCAACAACGGTAGAAGTATCTACAGTGGAAGGCGTGGTAAAGGACAAGCCATTATATTTCTTCCTTGAGCGCTATACACAAGCATATATCGAGGAAGTTACACAGTTTGCAAAGACGATCCTAGCAGGTGAAAAGGTGCTGTGCACTGGTAATGATGGCTTGCAGGCAGAGAGAATTGCAAAGGCCGCAAAGGAATCCTTCTTAGCGGGACGCCCTGTTAAGATTGAACACGAAACAGTAACGGCACAGTAAATAAGAGAGGGAATAGATATGTTTAAAGAAAATACAATCAGACTAGGAATCGCACCAATTGCGTGGACAAATGATGATCTTCCAGAGCTTGGCGGCGAGAATACATTTGAGCAGTGCGTAAGTGAAATGGCATTAGCTGGATTCACTGGCAGTGAAGTAGGAAATAAGTATCCTCGTGATACGGATGTACTGAAAAAGGCATTATCGCTTCGGGGATTGCAAATCGCAAGCGCTTGGTTTAGCGCATTTTTGACAACAAAACCTCTAGAGGAAACGGTAGAGGCATTCATTGAGCACCGTGATTTCTTACATACGATGGGTGCGAAGGTCATTGTTGTATCGGAGCAAGGAAAAAGTGTGCAAGGTCAAGCGGTACCTGTTTACAAAGCAAAGCCTGTCTTTACGGAAGAAGAGTGGAAGCTATTAGTAGCTGGCTTGCATCGTCTTGGTGAGCTGGCCGCGGAGAGGGATATGGCGATTGTATTCCACCATCATATGGGAACAGGGATTCAAACAACAGCAGAAATTGATAAGCTCATGGAGCTAACAGATCCAAATTTAGTTTCTTTATTGTTTGATACAGGACATCTTGTATTCTCAGGAGAGGATCCAATTCATGTACTGAAAAAGCACCTGCCTCGCATTAAGCATGTGCATTTAAAAGACATTCGCCCAGAAGTGGTGGCTCGTGTGAAGGAAGGGGATTTAAGCTTTTTGCAGGCAGTAAAGGCAGGTGCCTTCACTGTTCCAGGTGATGGCTCCATTGAATTTGACGAGGTATTTACAACACTTGCGGCGTCTGATTATACAGGCTGGTTTGTTGTTGAGGCTGAGCAAGATCCGGCATTAGCGAATCCGTTTGAATATGCGGTGAAGGCCCGCCGTTATATTAATGAAAAAACAGGGCTGTAATTATAGTCCTGTACGATAACATAATAATCCATGGACTGACCGTATGATGGAAGAAGAGCATAAATGGTTATTAGGGCTGCATGCGAAGGTTTGGTCTGAGAAGAAATAGTGACAGGAGAAAAATCCCGATGAACCCCCAACCTCATCGGGATTTTTTTACACTTTAAGAAAGTATAAATTTCTAGCTGGAGGACAATTCGACGTAGTGAGAAATTTTAGGAACTACGCCTCTGTCTTCGCACGGGGGCAGGGCTCGCCAATCGGCGAGTTTTCTTTAATGATCATTTTCGTAAATTTCACTTAATTTTTCAGTGAGAACCGTATAAAACTGCTGTGGTTCATCTGGCCGGAGGTGCACCTTTGTTACAGTTTTTGTGAAACCATACAATAGCTGAGCTGTTTGCGGCGTATGAAAGGTAATTTCAAAGGCCGGCTGCTCTTTCATAAAATCAACGAGCACCGCATCGAATATCTCCTTTTCCTCCTTTCTAGACAGCTTTTCCGGTCCTTCATAGGCATGGATGCTTTTTATATCCTGCAAAGAAACCTTGAGTCTCTTCATCACCCCAACCTGTAAATAAAGATGGTTATCCGTTAGTATAAAGGGGGCTAATCGCAGCGCTTGTATTTCTGCTAAAAATAGAAGAAGCGTATACAGATTGAGAATAAGCGCGACAAGGGCAACAATCGGGTTCCAGCTGTGAAGCAGAAAATGAAAACCGACTGATTCAATGATGAGAGCGTGAATAAGCATCACATAAAAAGCGATAGCACTTGTTTTTTTATGGTATGTAAACACAGACATTGTGTTTATATGAGGAGCACGCTTTCGCCACGAAAACAGGCCGTAGTAAAAAATAGCAGCTTCTGTACAGTATTAGTATAAAAGTCGTGTAGTTATGATGTCAGGACTTCTTGGCGGAGGAGCAGAGGAGAAAGTATCGAACTGGATTACGTAAAAAGAATACCGTATTCTAGGAATAGAATACGGTATTCTTTCTAAAAAATCTACCCTTATCGATAATTAATAAACTGCAATTCAACCGGCACATCCGCTTCACGAACAGCTGCGATAACTGCTTGTAAATCGTCGCGGCTTTTGCCTGTGACACGAAGCTGGTCATCTTGGATTTGGCTTTTCACCTTTAGCTTTAAGTTTTTAATAATCGTATTGAGAACCTTTGCTGTGTCTTTGTCAATGCCTTGCTTGAGATTAACGTATTGACGAACTGTACCACCGGATGCATTTTCAATCTTGCCATAGTCTAAGTTTTTAATCGGAACGCCTCGTTTTACGAGCTTACTTAAGAGAACATCTGTTAATTGACTTAACTTGTATTCATCGTCGGATGTCAGAACGAGAGATTCCTTTTCGAGCTTGATGTCGCTCTTGCTTCCTTTGAAGTCATAGCGCGTTTGAATTTCCTTCAATGCGAGGTTAATGGCATTTGTAACCTCTGGTAATTCGACCTTTGAGACAATATCAAAAGAGCTTTCCTTTGACATAAATAATCCCTCCAAACTATATGTATATGCTATATTATAAGGAAAATGGGCGGATTGGACAAATGATAGAAAAAAACGTGGTATAATGGGGCTTTGTTTGGCAAACTAATACATAGCATATTTTTATTATAGAAGGGATTTGTAAGTATGATGCTGCAAGCAGGAGCAATAGAACAGGTCGAGGTTTTGCGTGAGACAGAAATTGGATATATGGTAGGTAATGAGCAAGATGAGGTATTTTTGCATAAAAATGAAGTTGCTGGTGAGATTGCGGAGGGCGACGAGCTTGATGTGTTTTTATATCATGATCATAAAGGACGCTTAACGGCAACGATGAAGACACCGCTCATTACAACGGAGGATTTCGGCTGGGTAGAGGTTGTGAAAGTATCCCAGGGCTTGGGTGTATTTGTTGATATTGGCGTTTCAAAGGATATTTTAATTCCCGGTGATGAGTTTTCTGGTTTTTTCGGTGTTTGGCCGCAGGAGGGAGACGAATTGTATTGTCGTCTTAAGCTGACGGGACGAGATCGTTTAATTGCCCTGCCTGCGCAGGATGAGGATCTGAAGGAATTAGCGGTTGCTGCTACGCAGTCGATGTTTAACAAAAATGTAAGTGCCCGCGTGTATCGTGCCATTCGTACGGGTTCATTCATTCTAACGGATGAGCATTTCTTAGGATTTATCCATCAATCAGAACGCAAACAAGAGCCCCGCATCGGTGAGCGCGTAACGGGCCGCATCATTGCAGTAAAAGACGATGGGACTGTTAACGTATCTCTTCTGCCGCGCAAGCAGGAGGGGATGGATGAGGATGCACAGGCTTTATATGAATATATGGAAGGCCGCGGCGGTGCGATGCCATTTAGCGACCAAAGTGCGCCAGAGGATATTAAGGAGCGTTTCCAAATGAGTAAAGGAGCATTTAAGAGGGCGCTTGGGAAGCTCATGAAGGAAGGCAAAGTCTATCAGGAGGAAGGATGGACATATTTTAAGAGGGATTAGTAAAAGGAGTAAAAGGAACAGCACTGATAGATGTGCTGTTTTTTTTTTGTTCCACTGTAAGAAAGTATACATTTCCAGCCGGAAGACAATTCGATGTAGTAAAAGGCGCTTTTTGCCTTTTGCAGAGGTTCAGCCCGGAGTCTGCCATTTTGGGCCTTGCTCCCCGAAAAGTTATACTTTCTTATCTTGTAAACAAGACCGGGAAATTTCCCGGTCTTAGCGATGGTCAGTTTTCTTTGAGTAGTCATGTTTACCTGCTTGATAATTCTCTTGTACCTGCATATTTTTTTGCATATGCTTTGCATTGTTGTCATGCGCTTTTTTGTCATTATCGCTAGTTTTTGGCATCCTATATCCCTCCTTAGCTGTTTCTACGTTTATCATTTCCGTTTCCGTTAAGACTATGTACAAGGAACAAGCAGGAAGGAGCATACATGTGAAACTCAAGATGAGTTCCATTGAAATAGGTAAGAAAACGTTTGTGATTATATTTGGTGCACTGTTAAATGCAATTGGGATGAATTTATTTTTAATCCCGGCGAATGTATATGCAAGCGGCTTTGTCGGAGTAGCACAGCTTCTCTCTGGTATAGTAAGCAAATTTACACCCATTGTCCTTTCAACAGGTATGCTGTATATTGTGTTCAACATTCCGATTGTTATATTGGGCTGGCGAAAAATCGGGAAATCATTTACACTGTTTAGCTTTGTTAGTATTGCCTTTATGACATTGTTTTTAGAAATGGTCCCTGTTCTCACACTGTCTCATGATATTATGCTAAATGCTGTGTTCGGCGGTGTGATTCTTGCGATTGGTTCTGGACTTACCCTGAAGTGGGGAGCTTCGACCGGCGGGATGGATATTATTGTCATGATTCTGTCGCGTGTGAAGGAGCGGCCGCTTGGAACATACTTTTTCACGTTGAACTCGCTTATTATTCTAACGGCAGGCGCAGTGTATGGGTGGGAGAAGGCGCTGTATACTCTTGTAGGGTTATATGCGTCATCGCGTGTAATTGATATGATTCATACACGCCACGTGAAGCTGACTGTGTTTATTGTAACGAAAAACGGTGCCGCATTGCGCAAGGCTATTCAATCTTGTCTTGTACGAGGCATTACAACGCTGCCGGCGACAGGGGCATTTACAAATGAGCAAAAAGAGATGCTGATGATTGTGATTACACGTTATGAGTTGTATGCGATTGAGCGTATCATCAATGAGGTTGATCCAAAGGCGTTTGCAAATGTTGTTCATACGGAAAGTGTACTAGGTTTGTTTCGCAAGGAATGAACCTTCCCCACCTACCACTGGAATTCCATTAAGAGCAAAACGAATCTGATTCATTTTGCGTGATGCAAGAAAGAAGAAAAAAAGAAAGGAGAACCCGAAATCGGGTTCTCCCGTTACATTTAGGACATATTTTGCAACTGCTCCTGCATCTCGCGCAGTTGTGCCTTTTCGGCAGTGGAAGAGTGCGTATAAGCGGAGGTTAAAGCATTTTTTGCTTTTTCCACCATTTCATGCTGTCCGCTGCCAGTTGTGTTTAAGGCAAGGGATACTGCTTCTCTCGCTTGCTGAAACAACAGATTGCCCATTGTTATACACCTCCGAGAGTCGAGTTAGCCCGCTCTTTTCGAGCCTCTGCTTCGGCTAATGTAGACCGATAAGGGAATTGTTCATCATGTTTAGAAACCGTATCTGAACCTTGCTGAATAAAACGTTTGGACTTATTGCGCTTACCCATCGTCTATTCCCCCTTTTGAATTAGCAGAAAAGCTGTGACACGTGCTGTGTCCTTTATAGTATGTACATTGCGCTTCGGGCTATGAATGGAAACGACTTACAAGCCTAAATATTCCTCCAAAAAGACAGCGATACCATCCTCTTCATTTGTTAACGTCACGTGATTTGATAACGACTTCAGCTCTGGAATCGCATTGCCCATTGCCACGCCGTTTCCGGCAAATTCAATCATTTCAAAGTCATTGTCTTCATCACCAAAGGCAATAATATGCTCCGCCCCAATGCAGTAGTAGTCGGCTACTCTCTTTAAGCCAATTGCTTTATTGAGGCCGCTTCGAACAATTTCGATAATATGCCAGGGTGCTGCCCACTTGCGATGATCAATGACTTCTGCGTGAACATCTGTTAAATGCTTCTGAATGTTTTCCACCTCTTGTTCATTCGCATCAATTAGCAAGCACGTTGGATCTTTTGTTAAAATATGAAGCAAGTCTCCCGTATATATCTTTGGGGAGCCGAACTGGAAAATATGCTGCACGCCTTCATCGAGGTAGTGTGTATATACATCGTCTATAACCTCGGCATACATATTTTTTACACCAAATGCTGCACATGCTTGTATGATTTCCTGGGCTGTTGAGAGCTCAAGAGGTGAGTGATATGTGCCCCATGAGGGATTTAGTGGATGATGGACGTAGGCACCGTTAAAGTTGATGATTGGAGTATCGAGATTTAGTTCCTGATAATACAGATTGCTTGCCCGATACGGACGGCCTGTGGAAATGACGACAAGATGGCCGTGCTCCCGTGCTTTTTGGAGAGTGGCTTTATTACGCTCAGAAATTTTTTTGTCATCGTTTAATAACGTACCATCTAAATCGATTGCAATTAAATGTTGATTTCGCATAGGCTCACCTTTTTAGGAGTAGTTGTGTTCTTCCATTTTAATCCTTTTTCTCTTTTTCTGTCTACTATTTCCATACGTCAAGATGATCTAGGAATTTTTGGGAATTGTGTAAAGGTTGTGAAAGGGGCTACAATAGGAGAGAAAAGCTTGTATAATGACATTGTAATCTTCCCGTATAAATTGTTAACTCTCCTTTGTTTACTGACCGGATAGGGTCAGTTTTTTATGTTTTAGGAAAAGTATGCGTGCAACTTCGCCTAACCGTTCGTCAATTGGCGAGTTTCTTTTATCAAATGTATGCTCTAAATCATTATTGTATGAAAGTCTTTTTCGGAAAGCAGACCTAAGAGGCGGGAGAGTTCAATTCCTAAACATAACAGAAAGAAACTCTTATCTTCGGGCACAATAATGATGTAATGACTTTTTCTTTTGAAAGGAGTAGTGCATCATGGGTCAAAGTCACCGTTTTCGAGCAGGACAAAAGGCGCCAAATAACGGAGTTTATATTGAAATCGGGGAAACAGGCAACGGCAGCGGCATTCAGGATCCGAAACAGATCAAGCTGAAAGCTGGAGATCGTTTTCCTGAAAATACAAATGATGACCGTCAATGGACATACGCGCCTAAAACACGCTAACATTTTACCAAAAAACCATCTTCCATTGCGGGAGATGGTTTTTTGGGGATTATACATAACTCTGTTTAAGTCATTTGCTTTTACTTTATAAAATCATGAATTTTTCCTATAATAAAAATAAAGGTCAAAATAAGTCAAAGAAGTGAGGGGATAGAAATGGATTTGAATAAAATGACGCAAAAAATGCAGGAAGCTGTGCTGCGGGCACAATCTATTGCAGTTGAACGTTCTCATCAGGAAGTAGATATCGTTCACGTACTCGCAGCATTGCTGGAGCAGGAGGATGGTTTAACGGCAAGGGTTATGCAAAAGCTTGGTGTTTCTATAGAACAGTTTCAACAAGAAGTGCAGCAGCTCTTAGAACGAAAACCTCGTGTGACAGGAAGCGGAGCAGAGGCTGGAAAGGTATATATTACACAAGGGCTTCAGCGGTTGTTTGTACGTGCGGAGGAGGAAGTAAAGCGGCTGCGAGACGATTATATGTCTGTAGAGCATATTTTGCTTGTGATGAGCGATGAAAAGGAATCGACAGCAATTGGACAGCTTTTCACAAGATTTCAATTAAAACGGGAACGATTGCTGCGTACATTGATGGATATAAGGGGGAATCAACGCGTGACAAGTCAAAATCCGGAAGCGACATATGAAGCATTGGAAAAATACGGTCGAGATCTTGTGGCACAGGCGCGTCTTGGTAAAATGGATCCGGTGATTGGACGAGATAGTGAAATTCGCCGTGTGATCCGCATCTTATCACGCAAAACGAAAAATAATCCAGTTTTAATTGGAGAGCCGGGAGTCGGAAAAACAGCAATAGCCGAAGGACTAGCGCAGCGTATTGTGCGTAAGGATGTACCAGAAGGACTAAAGGATAAAATTGTTTTTGCGCTTGATATGAGCGCTCTTGTAGCAGGTGCAAAGTTTCGCGGTGAATTCGAGGAGCGTCTGCAGGCGGTATTAAATGAGGTTAAGAAAAGCGAAGGACGCATTTTGTTGTTTATTGATGAACTGCATACGATTGTTGGAGCGGGTAAGGCAGAGGGGGCGATGGATGCGGGTAATATGCTAAAGCCGATGTTAGCGCGAGGCGAGTTACATTGCATCGGTGCAACAACGCTTGATGAATATCGAAAATATATTGAGAAGGATCCAGCACTCGAGCGCCGTTTTCAACAGGTGCTTGTCGAAGAGCCGACTGTCACGGATACCGTTTCGATTTTGCGCGGTTTAAAGGAGCGGTTTGAAATTCATCATGGTGTGAATATTCACGATCGTGCTCTTGTTGCCGCGGCTGTACTATCTGATCGTTATATTTCCGATCGTTTTTTGCCAGATAAAGCAATTGATTTGGTGGACGAAGCATGTGCAACCATTCGAACGGAAATTGATTCGCTGCCAACGGAGCTAGATGAAGTTATGCGGCGCATGATGCAGCTTGAAATTGAAGAGGCTGCGCTGCTAAAAGAAACAGATGAACGAAGCAAGGAGCGTTTGGAAACTTTGCGTCGTGAGCTTGCTGATTTAAAGGAGCAAACAACTGTGATGCGTGCGCAGTGGCAGCAGGAAAAGGATGAAATTCAGCGTGTTCGCAGCCTGCGTGAGCAGCTAGAACGGTTGCGTCATGAGCTTGAGGAGGCGGAAGGAAGCTATGATTTAAATAAGGCTGCGGAGCTTCGGCACGGTCGTATTCCAGCGCTCGAGCGCACCTTAAAGGAAGCAGAGGAGAAGGAAAACAAACAGGAAAATCGCTTGCTGCGCGAGGAAGTGACAGAAGAAGAAATCGCAGCGATTGTCTCGCGTTGGACAGGAATCCCGGTTACAAAACTTGTGGAAGGGGAACGAGAAAAATTGCTTCGTCTGACAGATATTTTGGCAGAGCGTGTTATCGGACAAGAGGAAGCAGTGCAGCTTGTTTCTGATGCGGTGCTGCGTGCTCGAGCCGGCATCCAAGATCCAAACCGACCGATTGGTTCATTCTTGTTTCTCGGACCGACAGGCGTTGGAAAAACAGAGCTCGCAAAGACGCTTGCACAAGCGTTATTTGATAGCGAAGAGCAGATCATCCGTATCGACATGTCTGAGTATATGGAAAAACATGCTGTTTCTCGTTTAATTGGAGCACCTCCTGGGTATGTTGGTTACGAGGAAGGCGGACAGCTAACAGAGGCGGTGCGTCGCAAGCCATATTCTGTCATTTTACTTGATGAAATTGAAAAGGCACATCCTGAAGTATTTAACGTGCTTCTGCAGGTACTCGATGATGGGCGCATTACAGATTCACAAGGACGAACGGTGGATTTTAAAAATACGGTTATTATTATGACGTCGAATATCGGCTCGCATATTCTGCTTGAGGATGTGCAGGAAGAAGGGGCAATCGGTGAGGAGACGAGAGAACGGGTGATGAGCCTGCTTCGCAATCACTTTAGGCCAGAGTTTGTCAACCGCATTGATGAAGTCATTTTATTTAAGCCGCTCACCACGAGGGAAATGACAAAAATTGTTGATAAAATGAGCGTGGAATTGCAAAGAAGGCTTTCAGATCGTGATATTGAACTGCAGCTAACAGAAGGCGCGAAGGCGTTTATCGCAGCAGCGGGCTTTGATCCATTGTATGGGGCGCGGCCGCTGAAGCGCTATATGCAACGTCAAATTGAAACCAAACTGGCAAGAGAACTCATTGCAGGTCACATTCAAGATCATAGTACGGTTATCGTTGACGAACAATCGGGAGAGCTTGTATTAAAGACTATATAAGAAAAACGAACACGGTCTGCTCTGCTCCCGAAGCGGGCAGTGTCCCCATAAAAAGTTATACTTTCTTACCTCGTAAAAAAGCCTGTCCAGATGTATCGAAATACATCTGGACAGGCTTTGCTGTCTGTTTAGAAGAAAAGGTGACTCGACAGATCGAGTTCCCTTTTCCTACATCAATGATGCTGTCCAGCAGGCTCATTTGGAAGAATTGCGGAAATGATAAAAATCAAAACAGTCACGACAACAGACATGATAGTTGCTTGTCCTGAGTCATATGTACTGCCTGTCATAGAGCTGATTATGTAGCTCATCATTTGCATAAGCAGGAACGACCAAATAAACGTCCAAAGTAAACGCATTCCTTTCACACTCCTATTCGTTCTTCATTCAATCAATTCTTATTCTAACACAAATTGATATAGAAAATAGAAAATATTTTTACACCTTTTGCAAGGCAAATTCTCCCTGCACACATACATTATAAAAAAGAAACATTTACAATGGCATTTTAAGGCGGGAGAACAATGGAGATCAGGGAGCGTTTCTTTTTTCTAGAACAAGAGCCGTGCGTCATTCATCTTCCGGAAAAGCCGAATGGATTTGGAGTGCTTATACTGGGGGATTATAATCACTTTGTTGAGAGTGGTACAAGTTTATGGATGCAGCATGTTGGGAAGGCGCATCTCTTGGAGGAGTTGCGCAACGAGGGGTACACCGTGTTTACTTCCAACTTGTACGGTCGACATTGGGGGAATGACAAAGCAGTGCGACTGGCAAAGCGCTTATATCATGTTGTGATGAAAAAGGAAATTTTGAATGAAAGAATTCATATTATAGCAGAAGGAATGGGCGCTCTTGTTGCGCTTGACATGATGGCCACAATGCCGGAATCTATCCGTTCGGCTGTGATGCTGCACCCTTGTCTCGACTTACCGAGACATTTGGAGTTGGAGCGTGAGCATAAGTTTTTTTATAAACGACTGCTGCGCGAGCTCATGGCAGCATATGAGGTGAGTGAGGAGGATTTACCAGCGATGATTCGCTCCAAAACATTCCGGGGCTTTTCCTCGCATATACCGATAAGAATGTTTGTTCCAACGAGTGAGCGGAAGGAGCGAAAGATAATTGTGCGGGAATATGAGCAGCTTCAATTTCAATCTGGATCCCCCATCTCACTTTCGTTTCATGTACAGGATGCCAAGTATAAAGTCGTTCGTCCAATCCTTCAAGCATTTCATACGCATGAAGCAGATTTATAAAGAAAACTCGCCGATTGGCGAGCCATGCCCTTGGGCGAAGACAAAGGCGTAGTTGCCCTTATACTGTATTCCTAAAATTTCCGACTACGTCGAATGAACTTCTAGCTGGAAATTTATACTTTTTTACAGTGTAAAGAATACCCATTACTTGGCCAGCCTTTGATAAAGGAGGTAAGAAGATGAAGAGGGCAGTTGTAGTAGGAGCACTGTCGTTTGTCGGATATCATCTCGTACAAAAGCTGCTTTTGGAGGGGACGGAGGTGATTGCTCTTGATATTGAAAGCTTGCTTGAGCTATCACCACTGAATGAAGAAAAACTGCTGCTGATTGGCAGACATGCGAATTTTTCATACGATTCTATCGAAAGTGGCGAAACTTGGAGGGAGGCGTGTGAGCAGGCACCGGATATTGTTTATTTCTGCTTATGTGAGCCAAACCAGATGATAGAATTTCCTGAGCAATCCCTTGTACAGCGTACATTAGATGAAGCAATTTCCTTCTGTAGAAAGCATGAGAAACAACTTGTGATGTTATCATCCCTAAACGCTTCCGTTGCTTCAGCAGATATAGAGAAATCATCTGGAACAGCAAATGGTGCATGGTTTTATACATTGGAAAAGAAGCTGGAGAAGCTTGCACCATCCTTCGCTGTTTTGCGTGTCCCGACTGTATATGGTCCGTGGCAGCCGTCTTTTATGATCTACCATCAATTGATTATATCGAAGGAAGCAAATGTTGAAGTGCAGGAAAATAGTAATGATGCTGTTTATGTAGAGGATGTAGCCCAATGCTTATATCGTTTTGGCGCCGAGCGTATTTCTGGAACGTACTATATTGAAAGTGAAGAAGCTGGACAGTGGAAAAAGGGGATTGAGCTTCTTTGTGGCAATGGAAACATCGGGACAGTAGAAAGTAAATCGCAATTGAAAATAGGAACACGCTATTTGTACCGTCCAAGTTGTTCTTTGCAGGAAGGACTCGAGCAGCAGATTTTGCATGTAAATAAGTATAAACAGTTATATAAGGATATGAAATAGCACATCTATTGAATTTTCTTCCTTTTTACCGATATAATAGAGAAAACTCGCTGATTGGCAAGCTGTTAGGCAAAAACAGAAGCGTAGTTACATTTACATTTTATCCCTAAAATTTCCTGCTGCGTCGAGTTAGCTTCTAGCTGGAAATTGACACTTTCTGAAAGGGTGAAAGGGATAAGTTTGAGGCTGAAAGGAAGAAAGAACATGGATCAAGGACGTAATATGCAATTTTTACAAATGGCGATGCAATATTTGCCGGAAGCTAAGGGAATGCTTGAGTCAAGCGGGGTAGAACTTGATTTGGCAAAAGCTCAGCCTGTGCTTGAGTTGCTCATGAAGGTTATGAATGATGCGTATGAGCTTGGCAGACAAGAGGCCCTAGCGGAAAAGGGAGAATAAAGTCGGTGAGATACCGGCTTTTTTCTATCTCCTCATAGTGGACAAACAAATCATCATACATTAAAATTAGTACCAAGTCTTAATAATTGATATAAAGTGGGGGATTAGCATGAATGCAGGAATTTTAGGAATCGGCAGCTATGTTCCAGAACGAATTGTAACAAACTATGATTTGGAACAAATGATGGATACGTCCGATGAGTGGATCCGCACACGAACTGGCATTGAAGAGCGACGTATTGCTTCTGATGATGTAGATACATCGCATATGGCAGCAGAAGCTGCGAAGCAAGCATTAGAGGATGCGGGAATTGCTGCGGAACAATTAGATTTGATTTTAGTAGCAACGGTTACTCCGGATTATGCATTTCCTTCTGTTGCTTGCATGGTACAAGACCAAATTGGAGCAAAGCATGCAGCAGCAATGGATATTAGTGCAGCCTGCGCTGGCTTTATGTACGGAATGATTACGGCACAGCAATTTATCCAAACTGGCGCTTATAAATATGTACTTATAATCGGAAGCGAAAAGCTTTCAAAGATTGTCGATTGGAATGACCGAAATACAGCTGTGTTATTTGGGGATGGAGCAGGAGCAGCGATTATGGGTCCTGTTTCGGAAGGAAGAGGTGTTCTATCGTTTGAACTAGGGGCAGATGGCAGTGGAGGAATGCACCTGTACCAAGGCGAACATATTACGATGAATGGCAGAGAAGTCTTTAAATTTGCTGTGCGTCAAATGGGAGATTCAAGCCTGCGCGTGCTTGAAAAAGCGGGACTAACGAAGGAAGATGTTAATTTTCTCGTTCCGCATCAGGCAAATATTCGTATTATGGAATCATCTCGTCAGCGTTTAAATCTGCCGGAGGAGAAAATGAGCACAACGATTCGAAAATTTGGCAATACATCATCATCATCTATTCCGCTTGCCCTTGTGGAGGAGCGCACGAATGGACGCATTAAAGACGACGATCTCATTGTGCTAGTTGGATTTGGCGGCGGTTTAACGTGGGGTGCGGTAGCGCTTCGTTGGGGCAGATAATTACGAAGAAGGAGTGTCATAGCAATGGAAAAAAAGCGTGTTGTAATTACAGGATTAGGCGCTATAACGCCAGTAGGAAATGATGTTGAAACTGCATGGACAAATGTAATAAACGGCGTCTCGGGAATCGGTCGTCTTACACGCTTAGATCCCGATTTGTTTCCGGCAAAGGTGGCAGCGGAACTCAAGGATTTTGAGGTAGAGCAGCACATTGATAAAAAAGATGCTCGCAGAATGGATCGTTTTACGCAATATGCAGTAGTAGCTGCAAAAATGGCTGTAGAGGATGCAAATTTAACGATTAATGACGAGAATGCGCCGCGTATTGGTGTCTGGGTTGGATCGGGTATTGGCGGAATGGAAACATACGAAGATCAGTATAGAACATTGTTGGAGAAAGGACCTCGTCGCGTAAGTCCGTTTTTTGTTCCTATGATGATTCCCGATATGGCAGCTGGACAAGTATCGATTGCAACAGGGGCAAAAGGAATCAACTCCTGCTCTGTCACAGCTTGTGCCTCCGGTGCAAACTCGATTGGCGATGCCTTTAAGGTGATTCAGCGCGGTGACGCAGATGCAATGATTACAGGAGGAACAGAAGCCCCTCTTACAAGCATTTCCTTTGCAGGCTTTAGCTCGGCAAAAGCATTGTCATTTGATGAGAATCCGGCTACAGCTTGTCGTCCATTTGATAAAAATCGCAGTGGTTTTGTCATGGGCGAGGGTGCCGGAATTTTAATTTTAGAAAGCTTAGAGCACGCTTTGCAGCGCGGTGCGAGAATTTATGCCGAAATTGTTGGCTACGGTGCAGCTGGCGATGCGTTCCATATTACGCTTCCAGCGCCTGGCGGAGAAGGCAGTGTTCGGGCAATGCGCCAAGCATTATCAGATGCGGGCATTCAGCCAGATGATGTGGACTATATTAATGCGCATGGAACGAGCACAGAAGCAAATGAAAAGTATGAAACAATGGCAATTAAAGAAGTGTTCGGTAACCATGCATACAAAGTAGCAGTGAGCTCTACAAAATCGATGACGGGGCATTTGCTTGGCGCAGCTGGAGCTGTGGAGGCAATCTTCTCAGTGCGTACGATTACGGACGGCATTATTCCGCCAACGATTAACTACGAAACGCCAGATCCAGATTGCGACCTTGACTATGTGCCAAATACAGCACGTAAGCAAGAAGTACGCACGGTCCTAAGCAACTCCTTAGGGTTTGGCGGTCATAACGCAGCACTTGTTTTCAAAAAGTATGAAGCGTAAAGAAAACTAGCCGGCTGGCAAGCCCTGCTCTTGGGCGAAGACAGAGGCGTAGTTACACTTATACTTTATTTTTAAAAGGTGAGAAAGCTCCATGGAGCTGGACAAAAAACACGCAGAGGTTATCCTCTGCGTGTTTTTTACAGCTTAATCAAGCGCTGCAAGCCTTCGTTTCGCTCTTCTTGTTCTTCCCTTGATACTAGATCGTACTTTTTCAAAAGATGAAATAGCTCATTTAATACGGCCTGTGGCTGCTCGTCTTGTAAAAAGCGCTGTACATCCGCAAATAAAAGTGCAGGTAAAAAGCTTTGCTGACTTTCAAGCTTATTACGTACATCCTCCAATGAATGATCAAGATTACATGCTCCCATTTGTATCACCTCTTGCTTAGTCATTATATGTATCTACTATGTAACCGTAGCATTCAATAGAGGGAAAATCAACGCCTCTGTGAGGAAACTCCCCTCATGCTTTTTCATAATATAGGTGAAAAAGGGTGCATGTTATGGGAGTGATTGCGACAGACCTATGGCTGCTTGCGCATTATGAAGAGCCGGAGGAAATATGTAAAAATTTAAAGGAATATATACCATTGCCGCCGCGCTATATATATCGTTATCTTGTTTCACGCGGCATGTATCGTCCTATGCGCGGCGGCAAGGAGGATGTTGAAAAGCTTCAGCAGCAAAATGTGTGGGGAGAAATTGAGAAAGAGCTGGAGCAGCTGCGCCATTGGCTAAACGGCCCGGATATTCCTATCTTTATTTTTCCATCGGATGTGTATAACAGGCGTGTACAACGAGAGTACGATGGAAAAAGTGGTCTTGCTCTTCGAAAATGCTTATTTCTATTTGTTTCGCCGCACAATACGATAGAAGAGTTACAAGCGGTATTAACGCATGAATATCATCATATATGCAGGTTGGCTACCATCCAAAAAAAAGAAGAGGATTACACGCTCTTAGATACAATGATACTAGAAGGTTTAGCAGAAGCAGCTGTGGCTGAGCGCTATTCCAAGGCCTATCATGCACCATGGACACGGTATTATACGAAACAGGAGGCAGTCCAGTTTTGGCATAGGTATGTCAACGACAAAATAACTGTCTATCGAGGAACGGCCGAGCATGAAGAGCTGTTGAACGGGCTGAGGCTATACCCAGACATGCTTGGTTATGCAGTTGGCTTCCATCTTGTGCAAGATTGTATTGCACACAAAAAATTAACAACAAAGCAGCTGCTAACGATGGACGCAAAAGAAATTTTGCAGGAGGCTCGTTCCTTTTCAATATGAACGTCTCTAGAACATAGAGGCGTTTTTGTGCGTGTAGAACACATGATAGTTTGTTGCTAGAACGACATTGATACACGTAAACTAGACATATTATCAGCAGAACAGGCAAGAAAACGCTTCCTTCCTTGTGGTATTTAGCATTTTTTGTCATAAGATGAGTAACGAAAAGAAACAAGCTTAGAATGAAACAGAAAAGAAATGCAGAATTTATAAACTATGTATTGAATATCTTTCCTAAACTGGAATAAATTCTTGTTCTCATGACCATAATGGTATCAACAAACAGTTGTGAAGTGAGGGGTAAGAAATGTTATATCTGCATGATGTATGGGTAAATTGGTTTGAGGGTGAAGAAAACGGCTATAATGTTTGTCCTTTCTATGAGTGGCGCAAAGACGACACGATCGAATTGTTGGATCAGGTTCCTTTATTGAAGGTAGATTCCGCCTTGTATCATTACATCGAAAATGAACTACTCGAGCTTCCGTCCAAACTGTTAGAAGACGTACATCAGAAAGCGTATATTCGAAAAAATCACGAGCGCACGCAGCTAGACTATTGCTTCGTTGTTTCTGACGGCAACTGCATTCTCGCGGTAGATACAATCGGTTACAATATACCAATCCGCAAAAGCAGACTTATTCCTCGACAAGAACAAATGGTATATGACATGATTGCGAATGCACAAACGGAATCCTATTCCTTCAATTCAGCGACCGTAAAGAAAGAGCACCACATTTTGTCTCCGTCACCGTATATGATGAGCGGACTGACTCGAAAAGAGAGACAATTAAAGCAATTGTTATTTATGGCATTAGATCAGCTATATGCAACAAGAAACCCAGCAGAAATTCGTTATTGGTATACAGAATGGGAGCCAACAGCGTATCAAGATGTGCAGCATATGTCCTTTGAAGAAGTATGGGGACGTCTGTTTGAAGAAGCGCAGCGCGGCTGGAGCGAGAAGCATGAACAGCTTTGCGCGCGCCTTGTAAAAGGACAACCATTTTTCGAAAAGCTATGGGAAATGGAAAAAGAGCCGAAAGTCAACTAGAAAAGCAAAAATAAAAATCCTCCGAAACAAACCTAATATGTTTCGGAGGATTTTTATATTACTGTAGGAAAGTATAAATTTCCAGCTGGAAATCAATTCGACGTAGTCGGAAATTTTAGGAATACAGTATAAGTAGGGCTACGCCTCTGTCTTCGCCCAAAGACAGGGCTCGCCAATCAGTGAGTTTTCTTTCTTTGCAAGGTAAGAAAGTGTAACTTTTCGGGGTGGTGTCTAGCTCCTAAGGCCCGCTTTTCTTATGGAGCAGGAATGGTTTTACTCTGTTGTCCCATACTAAGAAAAAGGAAAAGAGGTGAGACAATATGGGAGATTGGAATAAGCAAGCGGCACCAAATAATAATGCGGCTGCCGGACAAATCAAGTTCGCAGCAAAGCGCCGTGAGGACCAAGAATTTTCCGAAGAGCTATCTGATGCGGGTGAACGCGATGCCTTGATTAAATCTATGCAAGAACTAAAAAAGAAGAAATAAAAAGCGAACTGCCTCCAAAAGTTAGACATGAATGTTAGGCAGCTTTCTGGGTATGAGTCCGGTTCAATATTGGACTTATGCCCTTTAATTTTTTCTTAATTTGTTTGCGATTGTAATAGTGAATGTAGTTCTCCAATTCTTATCTGAAATGCTCCACGCTTTCAAATCCTCTAAGGTACAGTAACTCATTCTTTAATAGGCCAAAGAAATTCTTTATGCCCCCATTGGCTACAAAATTGAGGTGCAATTCAAAGATAATTGGTATTTTTTGTTGAAAAAAATACCAATTATCTTTATACTTTAACTGCTGCCTAATTTAACTATTGAATTATCTTGTACTTCAATAAAAAGGAGCAGACTCCATGGATGAGAAAACTTGAGCGCTTAATACGACGATATGAAGTAATTTTCATTTTCGCAACTTGCAAAATAAAGGGTCCTTCTATCTGAACAGCTTAAGGTAGACATCACTTCGAAACAATTTCTCAAATTCCTTATATTAAGAAATAATATTTTTTGTGATTCTAGTCTGTTGTCAGAATGGAATAATGTAAATCACAGTGTAAAGACTGTAATGGTTGACTGCCTCGTCGCAAAAGGATATGTAACTCGTACGGTCGGCCTGTGGGATCGGTACGTTACCCTATTGTGAACGACAGAGAAGGAGGAACCGATATTGGCAACGGATAGAAAAATGCGTGCCGGTTCGTACGTTTCTACTTAGAGGAATTGGAAGCTTGATTTTACTGTAAGAAAGTATCAATTTCCAGCTAGAAGCGAATTCGACGTAGTCAGAAACTTTAAGAATATAGTATAAGTGCAACTACGAGAAACTTTGGATAATTATTAACTCGAGAGAAGGGAAATAACACTATGCAGGCTTTATTGAAAATGCGCTGGGTGTTTCTTGCTTTATGGACTGTGTTATTAACGGTTCTCCTGATGTTTGTGCCAGATATGGAACAGCTTGTCCGCGATAAAGGAAACATTACTATCCCGAATAAGTATTCCTCCATGATCGCAAATGAGATTTTAGACCGTCATCATGCAGAGGGTGCTGATACAGTTTCGGCAGTGCTCATTTTTCATGATAAAAAGGGGATCGGCGCAAGTAAGGAGAAAGAAGTCGATACAGTATTGAATGCATTACAAAATAAACAAAAACAGCTTGGTATCGCCAAAATAACTACATATCGAGATGGGGAACAGGTTCGCCAGCAGCTCGTTTCTAAAGATAAGAAAACGATTATTACCTCGATAGAGATAGATCGAAAAGGGCGCAGCATTGCTGAAATTCGTGATGACCTAGAAAAGGCCGTCGGAAACCCCAAGATTGATCACTATTTCACAGGAGGACACTTTATCGAAGAGGATGTTATGGTTAGCTCCCAAAATAGCTTACATAAAGCAGAGATTATTACGATAATATTTATCTTGTTCGTGCTAGTGCTTGTATTTCGTTCGATTGTGACACCGCTTATTCCTCTTTTGACAGTAGGCGTATCTTATGTAGCAAGTGCGGCCATTGTGGCATATTTAGTAAATTGGTTCAATTTCCCGATTTCCACTTTTACGCAAATATTCATGGTAGCAACCCTGTTTGGAATTGGAACGGATTACTGTATTTTGTTGCTCAGCCGTTTTAAGGAGGAGCTGCCGAAGCATGAAACAGTGACTGAGGCAATCATTAAAACGTATCAAACTGCCGGAAGAACCGTTTTATTCAGCGCATTGGCTGTTTTAATTGGCTTTGTATCTATCGCACTATCAAAATTTTCTTTATATCAATCTGCAACAGGCGTTGCAATTGGTATTGTTGTCCTGCTCGTTGCGCTCGTGACAATTGTTCCATCATTTATGTATACATTGGGACCGCGCTTATTCTGGCCAGTAAAATCCGCAAGCGGCCATAGTGAAAGTAAAATATGGGGGGCATTTGGGAATTTTTCGATCCGTAAGCCGCTCCACGCCTTATTGCTTGTTATAGTTGTTGTTGTGCCTTTAGTGGTCAGCTATGATGGAAGGCTTTCTTTTAACTCATTGAATGAAATCGGAGAAGGGTATGGCTCTGTAAAAGGTTTCAACACGATTGCAGATAGCTTCGGACCCGGCAAAGTCATGCCTGTACAAGTCATTGTCGAGGGCAAGGAAAAGCTTGATTCAGAAGAAGCATTGACGACAATTGAAAAAGTTAGCCGCGAGATCATGAAACTTTCTTCTGTGGAAAAAGTCCAAAGTGCCACACGTCCGCTTGGCGATCCAGTGGAAAATTTCTACGTGGCGGATCAGGCGAAAACGTTGAATGATGGGATCGGGAAAGGAACAGAGAGCTTAAATCAAATTAAAGATGGTTTGGTGGAAGCAAAAAGCTCTCTTGCAGCATCGACACCACAGTTGAATTCTGCGGCAGGAGGTGTAAATCAGCTTATTAGCGGGACAAGGCAATTGCAAAATGGTGTAGGACAGATTCAAACCGCATTAAGCCAAATAGAGAATGGGATGCGCAAAGGCTCTATAGGAGTAAGTGAAATAAAGCACAATCTTGCACTGCTGCGTCAGCAGGTAGAAAAGTCCCAATCAGAGACGAAGCAGCAAGTTGAAGAGTTTCAAAAGCTGGCGAAGGCCCTTCGGCAATTAGGAAGTACATACAATGAAATTTATGAGATGTTAGATCAAGCCGCAATTAATTTGAATGTAGAGCAATTGCAGGTAATGTTTGCAGCCCTCGAACAAAATTATGAGGATTTAGGGAAGGACCCGACATATCAAGATTTAAAGAAACAAGTGTTGGGTTCAGCTGTTGGAATCAAAGATGTGGTGAAGCAGTTGAACGAAGAGATCAACACTATTGTTGCCCAAGTAAACGATAGTGAACGAATAATTTCATCTGCAATTGCTCAACAAGAGCAGCTTGCACAGGCTTTGCAAAAGCTTGAAGAAGGAGCAGCAAAGCTTGAGAGCGGAAATGCAGAGTTAGTGAACGCCCAAAACAAAGTCATTGGAAAATTGCCGGAGGCCTCGAGCGGTCTCGCGCAACTGGAAAATGGACAGAGTCAGCTCAAAGATGGCTTTGCGTCAGTCAATGAAAAGCTTGCCCTTCTTCAAAGCGGCCTCGGTCAAAGTACAGATGGACTAGGACAGATTTCAAACGGATTACATTCTGCACAAAGCTACCTAGGCGGCTTAGCGCAAGCGCCTGATAAAGAAATGGCGGGTTTCTATATTCCAAGCGAAGCGCTCGAAAGTGGAGACCTTCAGCAGGTTTTCGATAATTACTTATCCAAGGATAAAGAAGTCGCAAAGTTTGATGTGGTATTAAAATACAACCCGTATTCAGCTGAAGCACAGAACGCAACAAAGGATATCCAAGCGGTGGTAAAGCGTACGCTGGCAGATACGGATTTAAAGGATGCAGAAGTTGGGGTTTCCGGTGTATCAGCCAGCGCTGCTGATATGTTGGCTGCATCCAACAGTGACTACAAGCAAACAGTTATTTACATGCTGATTGGTATCACACTTATTCTGATTGTATTGCTTCGCTCTATCGTAATGCCATTGTACCTCATCGTATCGCTCGCGCTTTGCTTCTTCAGCTCCCTGGCGATTAACGAGGTTATCTTCGTGAACATTCTTGGCTATGACGGCATTAACTGGACAATGCCATTCTTTGGCTTCGTGCTTCTGATGGCTCTTGGTGTAGATTATAGCATTTTCCTTATGGACCGCTTCAACGAGTATAAAGGAACTTCGGTAAATGAAGCGATTCTACTTGCGATGCGCAACATGGGACCGGTTATCTTCTCCGCGGTTATTATTTTGGGAGGTACGTTTGCGGCTCTGTATCCGTCGGGTGTATTATCCTTAATGCAAATCGCGACAATTGTGCTTTCAGGCTTGCTGCTGTATGTATTTGTCTTTCTGCCGTTCTTCGTGCCGGTTATGGTGAAGTTGTTTGGCAAGGCAAATTGGTTCCCGTTTGAACGGAATTTAAACAGAGAAGAAAGCAAGCGCGATATACGTATGTAAGAAAAGCGAACAAGGCAAGCCTTTTGCGGAGGTTCAGCCCGGAGCCTGCCATTGTGGACCTTGGGAGCTACACATCACCCCGAAAAGTTATACTTTTTTACAATGTAAGAAAAGGCACGTCAGAAATGACTGTGCCTTTTTTTGTTATTTAGTTTTCTTCGTATTGTTTTCTTACTATCGTCTTTTACGGCTTAAGCCCATCGCGTTTTCCACTTTTCGAAGCTGCTTCATGGCAACCTTGTTTGCTTTCTCAGCGCCGCGATCTAAAATTTCGTCAAGCTCAGGAGAACCAATCAGCTCATGATAGCGCTCTTGGATTGGTTTTATAGCATCCACGACAACTTGCGCTAAGTCACCTTTAAAATCGCCGTAGCCTTTTCCTGCGTATTGCGCCTCCAGCTCCTCAATTGTTTTGCCGGAGAACGAGGAATAAATAGTAAGCAGGTTGGAAATGCCTGGTTTTTGTTCTTTATCGTATTTTACGATACCTTCAGAATCAGTAACAGCGCTTTTAATCTTTTTCTCGATGGCCTTCGGGTCATCAAGAAGACTCACCATTGATTTTTGATTTGGATCAGATTTACTCATTTTCTTCGTCGGTTCTGTTAAAGACATGACGCGGGCGCCAACCTTTGGAATGCGAATTTCTGGGATGGTAAATACTTCACGGTAACGGTTATTAAAGCGCTCTGCTAAATCACGAGTTAGCTCAATATGCTGTTTTTGGTCATCGCCGACAGGTACGATTTCTGTATTGTATAGCAGAATATCAGCTGCCATTAACGGTGGGTAAGTAAGCAGACCAGCTGAGACAGCATCCTTGCCCTTTGATTTATCTTTAAACTGTGTCATACGCTCCAATTCACCAATATAGGCGATACACTGCATAATCCAGCCAAGCTGCCCGTGCGCTGGTACCTCTGATTGCACAAATAATGTAGATTTCTCTGGATCAATTCCACATGCTACATATAAAGCAGCAAGACTGCGGATGTTTTTGCGAAGCTCTACCGAATCCTGTGGAACCGTAATCGCGTGTTGATTGACAATACAAAAATAACAATCATGTTCATTTTGCAGCTCCACAAATTGCTTCATAGCGCCTAAGTAATTGCCGATTGTAATCGTGCCGCTTGGTTGAATACCTGAAAAAATAACTGACATGTTGCAATTCCTCCCTATGTCCTAAATTTCATTTGAATTTAAGAAAGTATAAGTTTCAGGGCATTGTCTAGCTTGGCTTGCTTACTTTGGGGAATTTCCTCTCTATCAGTAAGCAGCCGATTCTGCCTTTTTAATTAGGAAATAAAGAAAACTCGCTGATTGGCAAGCCCTGCTTCCCGGGCGAAGGCAGAGGCGTAGTTGCCCTTATACTGTATTCCTGCAATTCCCCACTACGTCGAATGAACTTCCAGCCGGGAATTTATATTTTCTTACACTGTAAAGAAAACTCACCGACTAGCGAGCCCCGCCCTTGGGCGAAGACAGAGGTGTAGTTGCCTTATACTGTATTCCGAAAATTTCCGACTACGTTGAATTCACTTCCAGCGGGAAATTTATATTTTCCTACAGTGCAAAAAAGGCCCATTCGTCCCTAACAAACATAGGGACGAATGGACCGTGGTGCCACCCTAATTATTTTGCAAACGCAAAATCACTTAAATCCGGTAACGCCGGACGAAACGCCGAAGCCTACTTCAAGTTCGGTTCGGTGCTCAAAAGCCCATTCCATACCGCATCATTACTTGTTCGCACCAACCACAAGCTCTCTGAAATGACCTCAATATGTACTCTTCTTTCTCATCGCAAGACTATAAGATTCTCTATTTATTATAGCAAATATCCAATACGATGCAAGCTACACTAATACAGCAAAGCTAATTCCTATAGATAAAACGGCAAGAATCAAACCTGTAATAAGGAAAGGGTATGTGAGACGAAAGGAATAGGTTCGGTATAAAAGCTCTCGATCTGCTCTGGGGTGTTCTTCCTCTAAAAGAGCTGCTTCCTTTGCATGCGCAATCCAAAACATTTTACGGAACGCGTATCTTGTAATGTTAAACCATCCGCGTTCAAGCAGGAAAAGAAATCCCCCGATGACGCTGAAGGGAAGGGCGATATAAAACAGGCTGTTTACAAAAGGCAATAAAAAGGAGTGTTGGTGTTGAAGCAACGCGACTATACATGAAATGCCAACAGACACTCCTATTATAACACTTGTCGAAGCTATCATTCGGTTCAAAAGTGTTCCCTCCGAGCATTCTAAAAAATATTCATACTATTATATTGTACAAATAGTAACTCTTCCCATACGAAGATTAGTGAATATTTTTGTGTATTGTTTGTTCTGCATTGAATAGAGAAATACTAGAAAATAACAAGATTTTCTTTAAGGCAAGGAATTTCGTAAAGATATGGAGGTGCTGGTGTGGGACGTTATATATTTCAACGTTTCGTTTACATGCTCATTACTTTGTTTTTAATTACAACCTTTACGTTTTTCTTAATGAAGCTGCTGCCGGGTTCTCCGCTCCAGAATCAGGAAAAGCTGTCTAAGCAGCAGCAGGAAATCATCTTAGAAAAATATGGACTCAATGAACCTGTACCGGTGCAATATGTGCGTTATATGACGAATCTAATGCAAGGCGATTTAGGTATATCTTTTAAATATGATAATCGACCGGTAACAGATTTGATCGGTGCTCGAATTATTCCATCCGCACAGCTAGGATTGCAAGCTTTAGTGCTCGGTACATTAATGGGTTTGCTGCTCGGTATTTTGGCTGCGCTGCGCAGCAGTACGAGTGTTGACTACGGCGCAACCGTTATTTCCGTACTAGGAATTTCTGTTCCCTCATTCGTATTCGCTGCACTATTGCAATATTATATTGGGGTTAAGCTCGGTTGGCTTCCAGTTGCGTTTTGGAAGGGCTTTGAATTTACAATTTTACCGACGATTGCTCTTTCTGTGTTTGTAACAGCGAATGTAGCCCGTTTTACGCGCACAGAGTTAATAGAGGTTATGAATTCGGATTATATTTTAACCGCAAAGGCTAAGGGGATTAGTCAGTTGGCGATTGTGGTAAAGCATGCGCTGCGCAACGCTCTAATACCGGTTATTACGATTTTAGGACCCATGATGGTGAACTTGATGACAGGTACGCTTGTAATCGAAAAGATTTTTGCAGTTCCTGGATTAGGGGAGCAGTTTGTGAATTCGATTGTATTGAATGATTATACAGTTATTATGGGGACAACGATCTTTTATAGTATATTGTTTGTTTTTGTTATTTTTATTGTGGATCTATTGTATGGGGTAATTGATCCGCGTATCCGTTTGGCGGGAGGGGAGCACTGATGGATATAAAAAACCTGTCTCTGGACTTGTTTCAGCCCGCGGACAGAAGCGTGATTGATAATGAAAGTATTGCTCGTCCCAGCTTAACATTTTGGCAGGATGCAAGACGTGGTTTAATAAAAAATAGAGGTGCTATTTTTGGATTGATTATCATCGCTATTGTTGTCTTTTTTGCAGTGTTTGGACCTGCGATGAGCAAGTATTCATATAAGGATCAAGACTTGGGACGCGCGAAGCTTCCTCCCAGAATCGAAGTATTGAAGTTTATCCCTTGGTTTGACGGTAAGGACTTTAACGAAGTAGACCAGTATAAAAAGCGCAGCATAAAAGAGGACTTTTGGTTCGGTACAGATGACCTTGGTCGTGATCTTTGGACGAGAACATGGGAGGGGACACGTGTTTCCCTTTACATTGGGTTATTAGCGGCAGTCATCGATATGCTGATTGGTGTAACATATGGCGGGATTTCTGGCTTCTATGGCGGCAGAGTTGATACGATCATGCAGCGTTTCGTCGAAGTATTAAACGGAATTCCGTATTTAATCATTGTGATTTTGTTCGTGATTATTTTAGGTTCCGGCATTGTTCCATTAACACTTGCCATGGTTGTAACGGGATGGATTAACATGTCCCGTATTGTACGCGGTCAAGTGCTCAAGCTGAAGAATCAAGAATATGTACTAGCATCCCGTACATTAGGTGCAACAAACGGCAAGTTAATTGCGAGACACTTGATTCCTAATGTAATGGGCTCCATTATCGTTATGGCGATGTTTACAATTCCGAGCGCAATTTTTACAGAGGCATTTCTTAGCTTCATTGGTCTTGGAATTCGTCCGCCTCTTGCATCCTTGGGCTCTCTTGTAAGCGACGGATATAAGTCCATCCAAACGTATCCGCATACGATGTTTATTCCGGCAGTTATAATTAGTTTGCTTATTTTAAGCTTTAATCTATTGGCAGATGGGTTGCGCGAAGCACTAGATCCAAAAATGCGTAAGTAATTAAGAAAAGCGTAGGGGTGGGCCGGAGTAAAAGGCGCTTTTTGCCTTTTGCGGAGGTTCAGCCCGGAGTCTGCCATTTTGGACCTTGGGAGCTAGACATCCCCCGAAAAGTTAGACTTTCTTGCAGTGCAAGAAAAGCGGACACGGCCCAATTTCCTAAGAAAACAAACCAATATATGCTTTTCTGAAAAGAAAGGAGAAAATATAATGGGAAAATTACTTGAAGTAAAGGATTTATATGTCTCCTTCGATACGCATGGGGGCGAGGTTCATGCGGTTCGCGGAGTCAACTTCGAATTGGAAAAGGGAGAAACCTTAGCGATTGTAGGGGAGTCGGGATCTGGTAAATCTGTTACCTCCAAGGCTTTAATGGGGTTAATTCCTAATCCTCCAGGGCGTATTAAAAATGGAGCGATTTTATTTGATGGCCGTGATTTAACAAAGCTGGCTGAGCAGGACATGCAAGGCATTCGCGGAAAAGAGGTTGCAATGATCTTTCAGGATCCGATGACATCCTTAAACCCGACGATGACAGTAGGCAATCAGATTATGGAAGGCTTACGCAAGCATCAAAAGATGAATAAGGGGGACGCTCATGCAAGAGCGAAGGAGTTGCTTGCTCTTGTAGGAATCCCCGATCCGGATGTACGTGTGAATCAATACCCGCATCAGTTTTCTGGAGGGATGAGACAGCGTGTTGTCATCGCGATGGCGCTTGCGTGTAATCCTAGACTGTTAATTGCGGATGAACCGACGACAGCGCTTGATGTAACAATTCAAGCTCAAATTTTAGAGCTAATGAAGGATATCCAGAAAAAAACAGATGCTGGAATTATTTTTATCACTCACGATCTTGGTGTTGTAGCGAATGTAGCAGATCGTGTGGCTGTTATGTACGCAGGAAAGATTGTAGAGGTAGGCACTGTTGATGAAATCTTCTACGATCCGAAGCATCCTTATACCTGGGGATTGCTTGCATCGATGCCTAGTCCAGATGGTACTGATGAGGAGTTATATGCGATTCCAGGAACGCCTCCGGACTTGATTAAACCGCCAAAGGGTGACGCATTTGCGGCGCGTAATCCGTATGCAATGAAAATTGACTTCGAAATAGAGCCCCCTATGTTTCAGGTGAGTAATACGCATTATGCCGCAACATGGCTGCTTCATCCGAATGCTCCCAAAATAGAAGCTCCGGAGATGATTCAAAACCGTATTCGTCAGATGAAAGCAGGTAACCGAAATGGATAATAAGCGTGAAAAGATAATTGAAGTAAAAAACGTCAAGCAATATTTTAAAACGAACGGCGCTGTTATAAAGGCAATCGATGATGTTACGTTTCATATTTATAAAGGTGAAACATTTGGACTTGTAGGAGAATCTGGTTCTGGTAAATCTACTACGGGTCGAACCATCATCCGTTTATATGACGCAACAGAAGGTGAGGTTTTGTTTAAAGGCGAGAATGTGCATGGCAAGAAATCAAGAGCGGACCTGAAACGGTTTAACCGCAGGATGCAGATGATTTTCCAGGACCCGTACGCATCCTTGAATCCGCGGATGACAGTAGCTGATATTATCGCAGAAGGCATTGATATTCACGGTCTAGCAACATCGAGGGAAGATCGTATGAAGCGCGTATATGAGCTGCTAGAAACGGTAGGATTGAACCGTGAGCATGCGAACCGCTATCCGCATGAATTCTCAGGCGGTCAACGACAGCGGATTGGCATTGCCCGTGCTTTAGCGGTGGAACCAGAATTTATTATTGCGGATGAGCCAATTTCGGCGCTTGATGTTTCGATTCAAGCTCAAGTTGTCAATCTATTGAAAAAGCTACAAAAGGAAAGGGAGTTAACCTATTTATTTATCGCTCACGATTTGTCTATGGTGAAATATATTAGTGATCGCATTGGGGTTATGTATCACGGTAAAATTGTGGAACTTGCGGAAAGTGAAGAATTATATAAAAGCCCGGTTCATCCTTATACACAATCGCTTTTATCTGCTATTCCGCTTCCAGATCCGGACTATGAGCGCAACCGTAAACGTGTTGTATATGATCCGGCGCAGCATAATTATGGAAGTGAAGAACCGAGTATGAGAGAGATTTGCCCCAATCACTGGGTGCTATGCTCAGAAGCGGAGTATAGAAAATATCAAGAGATACATAGCTAATAGAAAAGGAAGCCCTTAGTCAGAGGGCTTCCTTTTCCAGCAATATTATCGTATCCCCATAGAATTTATACGTTTATAAAAAGGTATTGGTTGGTAAAATATAGAATTTTAATAATAGTAAGTTTTTCCTTTTTGTGTGACAACATTTAAAAAGCAGGTCACGTGAAGCCTTATAGGATTGCTATCCAATGAATGAAAGAGGCTTTACAACGATCTAATAGGTGCGTTTTCGGTAAATTCCTTTTCCTCCAACAGCATTCCAACCTGTTTGTGTTTTTGCGGATTGGTCAACGAACTCGCGACGTTTTCTGCCGCCGAATACTTTTTCGCCAATTCCGTTTGTGATGACGCCAATCATGGCTGTAATACCGATAATAAGGACAGCTACAATGGCTAAGTCAAAGAAGTATGCTATCATCTTCATTCCCCCTTGCTTGAATGTAATCCCTTTCTTCTATTGTAGTCGAAATGAGGAGCGAAGGGAAGAAATGTTAAGGGGAAACTGCTAACGGTTCACCATTTAAACACCAGCAAGTTTTGCAGTGGGAACTTTTCTGGAAAATGAGTTAAAAAATGCAGATCTGCACGGGTATTTGTGACAAATGATTACAAAAAATTCATATTACTACTCATTTGTATAGTTTTTGTATAAGTTATTTTCGTTTTTTTTAAAGAATTTCATGTGTATTTCTGTGGCTATGTATTGTATAATGTGTATAGAGTTTCTTATTTAAAGTAATTGTTATTTGAAAACGAGTCTCAGTTCAGGATACTGATTTTAGGTAAAATATTTAAAAACTGTACTCATCTTAGGGAGAGTGAGTAAATGATGGTAACTTTGTATAGTTCGCCAAGCTGCACATCTTGCAGAAAAGCAAAGCTATGGTTAGAGGAAAATCATATTCCATATCGTGAGCGGAATATTTTTTCTGAGCCTCTCACAATTGAAGAAATTAAAGAGATTCTTCGCATGACAGAGAGTGGAACAGATGAGATTATTTCTACACGTTCTAAGATTTTTCAGGAATTAAACATTCAGGTAGAATCATTACCGCTTCAAGATTTATATAAAATTATTCGTGATTACCCAGGCATTTTACGCCGTCCAATCATTATTGATGAAAAGAGATTACAGGTCGGCTATAACGAGGATGAAATTCGTCGTTTCTTGCCTCGTACGGTAAGAACGTTTCAATTGCGTGAAGCTCAAAAGCTTGTGAATTAACCAACATAAAAAGTCGCTTGTCAATCGACAAGCGACTTTTTATGTTGGTGAAAAAGAGACTGTTAAAGCAGTGTCAGCAAGCTGAGAGACGTAGCTTCACTCCTGTGGCGGAAGACCTACTGTTTGTTGTGAAGACATTTGTTTTTGTGCTTCGACAACAGGATTACCTTTATGTAACTCTTGATCCTGTTTCTTCTGCATATGCCCCGTTCCAATGCTATGTTCTCCGCTCCATGATGCCTTAGATTGTACCTTTGATTTCATTGTTGCTGAGTCATTTGCCGTAAAATCTGTCAATTGAATAGCTCCTCTCATTTTATATTCATGCCTTAGGTTACCCGGGAGAATCACTTATTATATGGCGAGGTACTGAGAAATTCCATTTTAAATAAACTAATGTGAATGAGAAATAATGTTTAATTTCTTGTTTCACAGAAAGTTATGTATTTCAAAAGAAGGAAGATAATATAAACATTAATTCCTTTTTAGGGTGAAAACGTATGAATATTGACAGATGGATTTTAATAGGCTTTTCGTTTTTATGCATTATTGCAATCTGCCGTTTTCGGCAGTTTTGCTAAAATATTATGAAGCGACCACTGACAGTCTCCAAATAGGGCTGTTTTTGCTTTTAAAGTATAGTTCTTCAATTTTTATAGAGAAGGCTATTTTTGTTATTTTGCAAACAAAAAGCTCCTGCTATTGAGACAGGGGCCTGGCGTTCACAGGAGCTTTTTAATAGTTTTTTATTACCAACCGTATCCGTATCCGTGACCACACCAACAAGCTGCGCCAACGATAATTAATAAGATAAACAATACAACAATTAAAGCGAAGCTATTACCATGAGCATATCCACTCATATATTTATTCCTCCTTCACAATGAATATATTGAGAACAATGTAATGAAGCATCATTACAACCAGATAGAGCAGTGAATAATGTATCCTATGTTTTTTGGTAATTATTGAGCTAGGTCACACTGTAAATAGGCTTCTTAGGTTTAGTGTATAAAACTTTGTGTACATAATAGCAACTATTATTAGGTTATGTGTAACAGGCATTTTCTATAATAAACGCTAACACCAAACTACTATTCTATAGGGGGTGGTTTGAGCGGGAATACTTGTTGTGGCAGGTCCGTAGATAACAATTAGATTTCGGTTCGTAAGGCTTCTTGAAAAGGGTTGCCCATTTGTTAATACTATTTGGGTATAGGGGGATAAATTTAATCGTAATTGTCCATCACTGCTCTCCAGCTGACTATTAAAATAATCTACTTTTACATTCTGATAAGGGCTATCTTTCACCATTACAAGTGCTCGATATTGTGGTGGGTATATAAGAGGAACAGGTGCATTCCCATCATAATATCCAGTTACTCTATCTCCTACTGCCACCATTACATGGTCTACAAAGTAAGTGGTGGGTGAAACCACGAAATTTACTATTGTTCCCGACCCGTCTTCTACAGAAATTAATTTATAACAACCTTCTCCTTCGCCATTTTGCCCCATAACAAAATCACTAATCATGGTGACAGTCCCATGAAAGGAATAAAATTTTATCATTTTCATACCTCCATTGCTTTAAGGCGAGTGTGGACCGATTATCCCCCAAAAACAGTAGGTAATTACTTTGTGTACAATATGTAGCTGAAAACCTATATGACTGTGCGGGTGCCCATAAACGTTATGAAAATCTTGTATATAGTGAGAGTAAGGGCTCATACGAACAAAAAAGACCCTGATTTCCACTTTAGAGTAGAGAAAGAAGTCAGGGTTTTATTTTTCATAAGTTTTATTATTTTTTAACAGATTTTCCGGAAAGAAGTCCCTTTGTGGGAAAAACGTGTTAACGTTTAAGTGGTGGTAGTTGACGTATTCTCCATTTTAAACTGATTGCGGAACTCGGAAGGATAGCAGCCGACGAATTCTGTGAAAAGCTTAGTAAAGTGGCGGGTGCTATAATACCCAACTGCTTCTGCAACTTGTTGAACCTGCATAGTATCGTTTAATAATAACTCCTTCGCTTTCAGAATACGTGTCTTCATAATGTATTTTGTAAATGTAATACCTGTTTTTTTATGGAAAAGAGTGCTTAAATAATTAGGCGTTACATTTAGCTGTTCTGCAATCTGGCCAACACCAATATTGTTCATATAATTTTGATCGATAAATGCAATAGCTTGATCTACAAGGTCTGTTTGACGATTTTCATTTTTTTGGTTTTGGGCAAGCAGCTGACTGCCGTGATGTTGGAGCTTTTGAATCCAGGTATTCACGTCTTCTTCTGCTTGGAGTGAGCAGCCAAGCGCATAATGAAGAAAAAGGCAAATTTGTGCTTTGCTTTGTTTGCTCAGCTTTGCATTTAGAAGTGCCTTTTCGAAATCAGTTACTGTCTTCATATAGTTGAGGTAGATTTCCGCTTTATAGTAGTCAGACAGTTGAATGAGAATGCAGCTCAGTTCAGTTATATGTGAGTCTGTCTGATAAGCGGATAGCTGCTCAATACCCCACTTTTTATGAATTCCTCCGATAGTTCGAAGGGCAGATAAATCTAGTATTTTGTTTATTTGCTGCTGAAAATCTTCAAATGAGGAGCAGTCGGCACTTTGGATGGCTGTAATGGCCGCATTTTCATTAGAGAAATGGATGATCATCTCATTAATCTCACCAAAATACTCTTGGATTTTTGTTTTTCCTGCTGTTTGTTTCGTATATTTCCAACAGCCAACGGTAAATACCTCTCCTGTAGGGCGTGTATAAATCGCTATTTTTGCGTCTCCTCCGATGTGTCTGTAAGCACACTGTCTTAAAGCTAGAGAGAATTGTAAGAGTATGTCTGCTTTTTGCTTTTCCTCTAGGTGACTATCTATAAAGAAAGTAGCACAAAGAAAAGCGGTGTCCATGAGTGTGTCTTGATTATTTGTATCTTCAATGGAGCTTAGCCTGTGGGCGAGAGCTATCATTTGATTCTCAAACTGTGAGTTACGAAATAATTTGTGTTTTTCATGTTTTTTCAGCCATCCTTGCAGGGCTTCTTCCAATTCTTCAGGGCTTACAGGCTTTAATAAGTAGTTGTCAGCTCCAAGGCGAATGGCTTCACGTGCATAGTTGAATTCGGAAAAACCGGTCAGAATAATCCAGCTCGTTTGGGGCGAGAGCTTTTTGCCGCTCTCAATCGCTCCTAGGCCGTTTAGCTTTGGCATTTGGATGTCAATGAACACGAGATCAGGCTCATACTCCTGCACTAATGCAAGGGTTTCTTCACCATTAGCTGCTTCTCCGACGATAGATACGGGAAGTTCTAATTCCTCTAGCATGCTTCGAAGACTGGCTCTTACTAGACTTTCATCATCCGCAATCACAACTCTCATATGGTCACTTCCTTTTTTGGGATTTGAATTACAACAGCTGTTCCTTGTCCAACTTGACTGTGGATTGTAAAGGTAGAGCCGGGATAGGCCATCTTTAGTCGCACTTGAATGTTAGAAAGACCCACACTTATTTTTTCTTTCTTTTTTGTCATATCAAACCCAGCTCCATCGTCTTTAACAGAAATGCATAAAAATGCTTGACCATCTTGCTCTTCTAGGTGAGCAGAGATATGAATGGAACACGGGTGCTCTGATGCTTCCAAGCCATGGATAATCGCATTCTCAACGAGAGGCTGTAGAAGTAATTTCGGTATTTTATAGTTAGAAACAGTATCATCCAAATGGATATGAGTTGTCATCCGCTCTTGGAAGCGCATTCCCTGAAGATGACAATATTTTTCTAAGAACTTGAACTCCTCACCAAGGGTTGACCAATCAGCCTGATCTAAAGTATACCGCAGCATGGAGCTTAATGATAAAATTGCTTTTTCTAATGTTTTACGATCTCCCAGCCGGTTCAACCCAATAAATCCATTTAAGGTATTATACAGAAAATGGGGTTGAATTTGTGATTGCAGAGCACGATATTCAGCATTTCGTTGATTGAGAACCGCGCGATATTCTCTGTCAATCAAGTCGTTCACCTTTGAAATCATTGTATTGAATGCATTCCCAAGCAGGGCAATTTCATCTTGCCCGTGGGTTTGCAGACGTACATCAAAATGACCACGCTCTACTTGCTTCATGACTCGAACCATTTCCTGAAAAGGACGGAGAATCCAACGTGACAGCACAAAGAAAAGAAAGAAAGTAATGCAAACTCCGCTTACGGCAAATAAAATACCGATGGTGAACATCCAATGAACTTTAGCGGCAATTTCTGACTTTGACAGCAAAACAACCAACTTCCAATTGGAAGGCTGTATAACCTTAGAAACGACAACATAGGAGTCACGGCCATCTTTTACAACCTCAGGCTCGTCTTGAATTTGCTCACGCAATGATTCTGATAGAGTTTTACTGGAAAAAAATAAATCCCCACGGTCATCCATAATCGTGATAATGGAGCTTTTATTGTTTAAATCTATGCCTTTAATTATTTTTTCAAAGGCTCTCATATCAGCATCAGCCATTATTACAGCTAAAGGGCGTTGTGTCTCCGGATCCTTAATAAGCCGAGCCACAGAAAATACTTGAACTGGTTTGGAGTTCGTGATGTAATCCTGGACATGTGTTGGAATGAATGTAACCTTGCCATTGTTGGCTTTTGCCCGGTTATACCAATCCTGCTCCGTATAAGGGTAGTCAGCAACCTCGGTTCCACTGTTTCGCGAATGGACAAAGGAAGAACCGTTTCGTGTTGTAATGATCATAGAAAGAATGTCTTCTCTTGTAAATTGTAAATATTTTGGAAGAGATTCATAGAGAGCACGGTTTACCATGAGCTGCGTATAGGGTTCCGCTGTTTCATATTGATTACTGGCTACCTGCTGCAGAGCAAACATAATATTCTCGTTCAGGTAAGGAATAATCGTAATGCGTGATAGGTCATCCAGGTAAGTATTAATATTATTGCTTAAAGATGCCAATGTGCTTTCAGTCAGCTTCTCTGTTTCCTTTGAAATCAAATATTGGTAATAATAAGGCATGATGATGGAAATGATAAGAACAGGAATTACAATAATGATTAAGTAGAATGTAGATAGCTTAAATCGTAACGAGTAAGCGAGTTTCATAGTTGCTGCTGCACCTTCCTATTACCAGTTTGGTTGTATCTATGCCGCCTAAATGCGTAAATGTGATAAATCGTTTTCGTTAATAAGTTTAGCAGAATAGTATTAATGTTAACAATTATTTGTAAATATTTACATTGAAATGGAATTTAATTTCTCCATCATATAAACATATATTGGGAAGAATAGCAAGAGCATCGGAGGAAAGGATGGAAAAGGAAGAGTGGAGAAAAGAGCGCTTTCATTGTAGTTTTACGTCACATGAAAACGCGTTCAAAGGTGATAGAATACAGATAAGCAAGAGATAACGGATGGAATGAACGCAGCATTTACGGTAGCATAGGGGGATGTAAAGAAAAAAAGTTACAGTTAGTGAAACGTTCCTTATCAGACGTTATGGCTTAAACATATTAAGGGGGATTCATATGAAGAAGAAGGTTGCTACTACTCTCGTAACAATGTTATCTGCAGTTACACTCTTTGGCTGCTCAAGCGGAGAAAAATCATCCACCGAAGCGAAAGGTGATCAGGTGAAATTGACCGTTTTCAGTTCAGCAAGTGAGCAGGAAACAAAAAACGCAATGACAAAAATAACAGAGAGCTTTGAAAAGGAAAACCCAAGCATTGATGTAGAGATTCAATTCCCAGGCCAGGATTATGAAAATATGATGAAGGTTAAAATGGCAGCAAATGATTTACCAGATGTGTTCGACACGCATGGCTGGTCTAAAATCCGCTACGGTAAGTATTTAGCTGATTTAAAGGATCAGGAGTGGGCATCTCAATTGACGGATTCAATAAAACCGGTTATTACTGATGAACAAGGAAAAGTTTATGCTTTACCGTTAAATGAAGCGAAGGATGGCATCACTTATAACGCGGAAATCTTAGAAAAATACGGAATTTCAGTACCTAAAACAATGGACGAACTCATCGCAGCTGGTGAGAAAATTAAAAAAGAAAGTAACGGAAAAGTTACACCGTTTTTCTTCTCCGGAATCGATTCATCAACAATTGGACAATTCTTTGATTACTTTGCAACACCTTTATTGATTAGTCCAGAAAAGAACTACGCGGATGCTCTATTAGATGGCAAGTTTGATTGGTCCGGATGGACAGCTCTTCCTGAAAAGCTTAAGGAAATGAATGACAAAGGTTTAATTAACAAAGACGTCCTTACGGCAAAACGAAGCGATATACCTCAAATGTTTGCTAACGGAGAAGTGGCCTTTCTATTTGATGGACCTCAATCTGTCACACAAGCTAAGGAAATGAATCCGAAGGTGAAAGTTGGATATATGCCGGTACCAGCAATGGTTGCAGGCGATGAACCAGCGTTCTCAGGCGGAGAAAGATATACGATGGCTGTATGGAAGGATTCCAAGCATGTTAAAGAAGCTAAAAAGCTATTAGCGTACTTTGCTAAGACTGAAAACTTAAAAACAATGGCAGAAACTACAGGCTTACCTGCAGGCATCAAGGGTGTTAATGAGGATTTAGGCGATTTGACAAAATATTATCAAGAGTATGCTTCCACACGTGTATTCCCTTACTTTGACCGTGTATATCTGCCAAACGGTATGTGGGATGTTCTTTGCACACAAGGACAAGAACTACTTGCAGGATCGATTACGCCTAAGCAATTCTCCGAAAAAATGGAGAAAGAAGTGGAACGTTTGCACAGCCAGCAGCAAAAATAAAGAAAACTCGCCGATTGGCAAGCCCTACTTATACTGTATTCCTAAAATTTCCGACTACGTCGAATTCGCTTCTCGCTGGAAATTTATGCTTTCTTACAGTGTAAAGGAAGTCTTCATCCTGCTGATAGGATATAGAATAAAAAATTGTGAGGGTTGCTTAGATGGGTAACCCTCACATTAAAAATAGGAGTGTGGGAGAAGTGGAGGAAAAAATTGCTGTTAGAGAACGTTATATACAGCCAAAGGCAAAGAGGAAAAGCTCATTTGCCAAAATGTTTAAGGGAAGCTCCCCTTTCTGGTTAAATTTGATGTATTTACCAGCCTTGCTTTTGTTTTGTGTCTTCATTTTTTACCCTTTCATAAATGGGCTTAAAATTTCTTTTACAAACTGGGATGGTTATTCGCAAACCTTCAGTTGGGTAGGATGGGAGAACTATCAAAGAATGTTTTCTGATCCTAATATTTTAACAGTTATTAAGAATACGCTCATTTATGGGGTCGGAAGTACATTGTTCCAAAATGTGTGCGGTTTATTGTATGCGCTTTTATTAAATCAAAGTATTAAATTCAGAGGAATTGTACGGACGATTGTATATTTGCCAGTTATTATCAGTCCTCTTATTATGGGATTCATTTGGTACTTTTTCTTTCAATTCAAAGGTGGAGCATTGAATGATATTGTTTTGCTATTCCAAGATGAACCTCTCAACCTACTAGCAGATCCTAAGCTGAATGTTTGGATTTTAACATTTGTAAACACATTCCAGTATATGGGGATTGCAATGGTTATTTATCTAGCTGGTTTGCAATCGATTCCAAGCGATTATTATGAAGCAGCTGAACTAGATGGCGCTTCTAAGTTTGGACAGTTCTGGAATGTTACCCTTCCGTTATTAATGCCATCGATTACGATTAACGTTGTTTTGAACTTAATTGGCGGTTTGAAGCTATTTGATGTCATTGTGGCGTTAACAAATGGAGGTCCGGGATATGCATCACAATCATTATCGACAATGATGTATAAAATTTATTTTGCCAGTCAGGATGCTGGCTATGCTGCATCACTAGGGAATCTGATGTTTGTACTTATTTCCGTCATTAGCATGTCAGCATTAGTTTATTTAAGAAAAAAGGAGATTGCGTGATGAAGAAAAATAAAACATGGATGCTGCCCCTCATGATTGTAATCAGCATTGCCCATATCATTCCTTTTTATCTATTGCTTACAACCTCGCTAAAGGGAATGGGGGATACAAGCTCAAAATGGCTTCTCCCTTCTTCGTGGTCTGTCGATAATTTTAAAGAAGTTTGGGAACAAGCGCATCTGCAGTCAGCTTTTTTCAATAATGTCATTATCACAGCGGTTTCTGTAGTCCTTGTCATTATTCTAGGATCATTTGCGGCCTATCCGTTAGCAAGATACAAAACTCGTTTGAATAAAAGCATGTATTTGATCTTTATTTCAGCGCTCATTGTACCGCCGCTTACTATTTTAGTACCGCTTTACAAGTTTATCGTTGACATTGGGGGAATGAACTCGTACTGGGCGATTATCCTCCTGCACGTAACCTTCAATTTACCAATGACAATCTTCTTATTTACTGGATTTATTAGCACGATTCCACAGGAGCTGGATGAGGCAGCGATGATGGATGGAATGAGCCGATTCGGGCTATTCTTCCGAATTATTATGCCGCTTTTAAAACCAGTTACGGCAACGGTAACTATTTTGACAGGGGTTAATGTTTGGAATGACTACCAATTCTCCGTCTTTTTCCTGCAAAGCACAGAGGCAAAGACGGTTACAGTTTCCCTAGCGGCGTTCTTCTCTCAATATACGAACAATGTTGGCTGGGTGGCTTCAGGGTCACTTCTAGCAGCGCTGCCAATTATCGTTTTATACTTGTTCCTGCAAAAGTATTTCATTAGCGGTTTATCGTCTGGAGCGGTAAAAGGATAATATGCGGCTGTCCAATTAAATGGGTGAGAATTGTAAATTCGCTTGGTATCTGCTAAGTTTTGCAGGATACCAAGCGAAGATATTTCAATTCGGCTATACGTTTCTACAGTGCAAAAAATCATGAAGGTAGGAATAGCAAGTGAGTATATTTATTAATGAACAAGAAAAGACGTTTCACTTAACGAATGATAAAATTAGTTACATTTTCCGTGTTATGGAAAATAAGCAGTTAGAACATATTTATTATGGAAGTAAAATCGTTTTTTCTGATTCTGTTAGTCGCTTAGTTGAAAGAAGTTTCCGTCCTGTATCTGTTGTCGAGTTTGATAATGACTTAACTACTTGTTTGGATAGCATTAAACAAGAATTTCCATCAAGTGGTGGCGGCGATTTCAGAGAAGCTGCTATTGATGTCTCTTTTGAGAATGGTTCTCATATATTAGAGCTAGAATATAATTCGTATAAAACAGCTAAGGGAAAAACAAAGCTTCTTGGTATGCCAGCAACTTTTGCCAATCAAGATGAGTGCGAAACGTTAACTATCTTTATGAAGGATGAATTGTCAGGTTTGGAAGTAGAATTGAACTATACGATATTCAATACTCTTCCTGTTATTACAAGATCAGTACGCCTGCACAACAATGGTAATGAAAATATTACAATTGAACGATTATTAAGCGCCAGTGTGGATATTCCGGATCAAAAATATGATGTCATTCACCTATCTGGCTTATGGGGCAGGGAAAGACATTTTTATCGTTCTCCAGCTGAACCAGGAGTTAAAGCAGTATATTCAACTCGCGGGGCAAGCAGCCACCACCATAATCCTTTTATTGCGTTGGCGCATCCAGAAGCTACAGAAAATCATGGCAATGTATATAGTATGAACTTAGTGTACAGTGGGAACTTTCTAGCTCAAGTGGATGTGGATAACTACTATGTCAATCGTTTAATGATTGGTATCCATCCAAACCGCTTCCAATGGAAATTAAAACCACATGGTGAGTTTTATTCCCCAGAAGCAGTGCTTGTATTTTCAGATAAAGGTTTGAATGGTATGAGTCACGCTTATCACGATTTATATAACAATCATTTAATTAATCCTAAGTGGGCACATAAAGCTCGTCCTGTGGTCATGAATAACTGGGAAGGAACCTACTTGGATTTTACGGAAGACAAAATCATCAGTATTGCGGAAACAGCGAGTGAGTTAGGTGTGGAATTATTTGTATTAGATGATGGCTGGTTTGGAAAGCGTGATTTAGATAATTCATCATTAGGTGACTGGTATGTGAATAAAGAAAAGCTTCCCAACGGAATTGATGGTTTAGCGAAGAAGGTAAACGATTTAGGAATGGAGTTTGGCCTGTGGTTCGAACCAGAAATGTCTAACAGTGACTCTCATATAATGAAGGAACACCCTGAATGGATTATCGGGACACCAGGGCGTTTTAGAAAACCGGCTCGCTTTCAATATGTACTGGATTATGGTAATCCAGAAGTGGTAGAACATATTTTTGAAATGATGGATGACATCTTAAGTAATGCGAACATTTCTTATGTTAAATGGGATATGAACCGGAATATTTCTGAAGCATATTCAGCTTATTTAGATTCAAAATCACAAGGGGAGTTAATGCATCGTTATATCTTAGGCGTCTACACTTTATATGATAAATTACTGGAAAGGCACCCTAATTTACTAATTGAATCTTGTGCATCAGGCGGCGGACGATTTGATCCTGGAATGCTTTATTATGCTCCACAAACATGGACAAGTGATGATAGTGATGCAATCGAACGCCTGAAAATTCAATACGGTACCTCAATGGTTTATCCGGTTAGTTCTATAGGAGCACATGTATCTGCTGTTCCTAACCATCAAGTTGGACGAATTACTCCACTTGATACTCGTGCAAATGTAGCGTTTTTTGGTGTATTTGGATATGAATTAGATCCAAATAAATTAACAGAGGAAGAAATGCAAGAAATCAAAGAACAAATTAAATACTACAAAAGAAATCGTGAACTATTATTATTTGGAGAGTTTACCCGTTTAGCTAGTCCTTTTGAAGAAAACGAAACCATGTGGATGGTAAAAACAAAAGATAAAGAACAGGCAATCGTAGCATGGTTCCAAGTGCTGTCTATTCCCAATGATGGCTACCGAAGAGTAAGGGTTCCAGGATTAGATCCTAGTGCTCTATATGAGATTGAAGAAAATGGCTTGCAGTATACAGGCAGTGAGCTAGAAAACATCGGAATTGTATTAACACCGCCAATCAGGGGAGAATTGGGCTTTGATGATACAGCTATTATGAATAAACGAGATTTTGATTCCAAAATATTTACACTTAGAAAAGTGAAATAACGACAAAGGGTGTCCTAAGAGGCTAGCAATGCGCTATCTTCTGGGACACCCTCTCCTTCTTTTGTGCGGATTAAGCCATTATGGATATTTACATGTTCATTCCTTATGTTGTTTCATTCAGTTATGCGCTTTCTTTAGCCTAATTTGATTGGCGATATACCCAGCTACCAACACACCGACAACTGCCGCTGCTGGAATTCCCGTCTGCAGAAAGATGTTTTCCTCAAGGAAGCTGGCTAGTCTTTCTTCATGGGTTGCCATTTTGCCGGCCGTATATGCTAAAATTCCAGAGCCGACATAAACGAGAATAGAGAACTTTTCCATTAGTACTAAAATGAGCTTGCTGCCCCATATAATGATAGGAATGGAAACAATTAATCCTAACACAACAAGAATAATATTTCCGTGTGCAGCACCGGCAACTGCGAGGACATTATCAAACCCCATTACGATATCAGCAAACACAATTGTACGGACGGCTGCCATTAAGGTAGGACTTGCTTGAATCTTGGAGAGATCTTCTCCTTCACCTGTAAGCAGGTTATAGGAGATAAATAGGAGCAAAACAGCGCCAATCAGCTGTAAAAATGGAATCACAAGCAGGTATACGGCAATAATTGTTAATAAAATACGAACAATAATGGCTAAACCTGTGCCGAGGAAGATGGCCTTATTGCGTTGAGTTTCCGGCAAATTACGGCTCGCCAAGGCAATGACAATCGCATTGTCTCCTCCTAAAACAATATCGATGCCTACAATCATAAGGATCGACATAAGAAAGTCAAAATCCATATGTATAGTCCCCCGTTTATTAGTTTTCTGTCTCAGTACTTTTAATCAATATAAGGGACAACGTTACGAACTGTCAAGAAAAGGAAATGATCTAAGTCTGTCGAAGAATTTTATGCTAACCGAGCGGAGAGAAAAGGCGTAGAAATGCTAGAGAAATGTCAAAAACGATTCATAGAAATGGCTAGAGCAGCCTTTTCTGCTTGTTTTTTGTAGGGCAAATGTCTGTTTTTTAAAAAAGCGGTAATTTTATTTCCATTTCGACGCTTCTTATCATAAAATGAGAGTACAAGATTTCCTAGAGGATTTTCCAGCATCGTGATATGATAGTACAAATGCACCATAGTCTAGGGGGGGTCCCTTCATCAAATATGCCAAATAGGAAGGGAGAGAGCAGAATTGGATATTGAAAGAATTAACGATCATACAGTCAAATTTTATATATCATACATCGATATAGAGGAACGCGGCTTTAACCGGGAGGAAATTTGGTATAACCGTGAAAAAAGCGAACAGTTATTCTGGGAGATGATGGACGAAGTACGCGACCAGGATGACTTCTTTGTCGACGGTCCGCTTTGGATCCAGGTACAGGCGCTTGAAAAAGGAATTGAGGTTATTGTAACGAGAGCTCAAATCTCAAAGGATGGTCAAAAGCTTGAGTTACCAATTGGTCTTGATAAAGTGATTGATATTCCGCTTGATGAACGGATCGAATCTCTATTCGAGCAGCAGCTTGAGCAGGAAGACTATACGTACTTAAGTCAGGATGGAACATTAGGGTTTCTTGTGAAGTTTCAAGATTTTGAAGATGTCATCTCATTAAGCCATTGTATCGCGCTTGAGGACATTCAAAATGAATTATATGTTTTTGACGGACGATACTATTTATATGTAGAATTTGATGAAGAGTTACACGATGAAGAGGAAATGGATAGCATTTTAAGCATTATTATGGAGTATGGCGAAGAATCTGCTATGACCATTCATCGTGTGCAGGAGTACGGTAAAACCGTAATCTCTGAAAGTGCCCTATCTGTCATCCGCAAAAACTTTTCTTTAAAAGCGTAGGCCGATTTCTTTATACTGAAATCGGCTTTTTCATTGTCGCATATAATAAGCAAAATGGATTGCTTCATCAGGCGGGAGCTTTTCCGCATAGAGAGTATACTACAGAGACCAGGCAATGAGAAATGTGAACACACTTTAAAGAAAACTCGCCGATTGGCAAGCTTTGCCTTTGGGCGAAGACAGACGCGTAATTGTCCTTATACTGTACTCCTAAAAGAGAAAGTAACGCTAGGAAATCTATCCTTTAGAAAGGGGGCACGATATGAAGAATGTTTTAAAACTTATCTTGTTTTTTATTCTATTATTTGCAGTTTTTCTTACTCTTCGTCTCGTGAATGATGCGACGTTTTATTCAGATTTGATACATAAAAACATTTCAGTATTTGGTGTACTGAGCGTGTTGTTTACCTTGTCGGCTTTTTTTATCGGTTTTGTGATTTTTCTTGAAAATCGACAACCGTCTAAAACGTTGACATGGCTCATTGTTCTCGGTATTTTCCCGGTCTTCGGCTTTTTTGCTTATTTATTATTTGGACAAAATTTTCGCCGGAAACGAATGTTTCAAAAGAAAGCGCTTCTGGATGAACAGGCATTTTTACAATATAAAGAAAACGAGAGGCAACAGCAGTTTTTAGCGGAGCATACGCATCAGGAACTGTTATTTCGCCTTGCGTCGCGTCTTGGTTCACTGAATATTTCCTTCCAGACTGAAACCAAGGTGTTAACAAACGGAGAAGAGACATTTTCTTCTATCAAAGAGGTGCTTGAGAAGGCGCAGCATCATATTCATATGGAGTATTATATCGTTCGTGATGATAAAATTGGAACTGAAATCCAAGAGATTCTTCTTCGTAAACAGGCGGAAGGGGTGAAGGTTCGATTTTTGTATGATGCTGTTGGCAGCTTCCGCCTCTCTAAAGCTTATGTGGGGAAGCTGAGAAGCGGCGGAGTGGAAATGCTTCCGTTCTTCCCAGTTCGTTTCCCTATTTTAAATGACAAGATTAATTATCGAAACCATCGGAAGATTATCGTCGTAGATGGTAAAGAAGGGTTTGTCGGGGGCTTAAACATCGGGGATGAATATTTAGGAAAAGATAAATATTTCGGCTTTTGGCGAGATACTCACTTGTATTTACGCGGCGAGGCAGTTCAAAGTCTGCAGATGATTTTTTTACAGGATTGGTTTTATATGACTGGTGAAGCAGCTCTGGATTCTATCTTGCTTAGTACGGAGCGCATCGAAGGAGAAGGACTTGGAGGTGTGCAGCTTGTGGCAGGGGGACCCGATAGTAAATGGGAGACCATTAAGCATTTGTACTTTGCGATGATTTCTTCAGCGCGTAAGTCCATTTGGATTGCTACACCCTATTTTATTCCAGATGATGATATTCTGGCCGCATTAAAGGTAGCTGCACTGGCCGGGATCGATGTGCGTTTACTCGTACCGAGCAAGCCTGACAAACGAACTGTTTTTTATGCGTCCCGTTCCTATTTTCCAGAGCTTCTTGAGGCAGGGGCAAAGATTTATGAATATGAAAGAGGTTTTTTGCATAGCAAGATCGTAATAGTTGATTTCTCTCTCGCTTCTATTGGCACTGCCAACATGGATATGAGGAGTTTTCATTTGAACTTTGAAATCAATGCATTTTTATATGACACAGCAAGCATTCATAAGCTTGTACAAGACTTTGAAGAAGATTTGACCGTTTCAAAGGAAATTCATATGGATCAGTTTAACAAGAGACGTCTTGTGATGCGTATTGTTGAATCCACATATCGCCTCCTGTCACCGCTGTTATAATCAAAGAAGAAGGACTCTTCGTTTTGTTTATAGAAATTAACAAGCGAAAGGAGTGTGGTATTTTGTTTGTAGCCTTAAAACAAAACGGAGAACGCCTTAACTTACTGCAGCCTCTTGGCAAGGAGCTGCTGCAGGAGATGCGTGAACGCGAGGTGTTTTTCTGCCCTGTTTGTGAAAGTGAGGTACAGCTGAAGCTGGGCACGAGGAAAAAATATCATTTTGCCCATAAGCGTACGATGGTGTGCAAGCTCGACTTAGAGCCGGAATCAGCATACCATCTCGCCGGAAAAGAAATGCTGTATCATTGGTTTAAGACCCAAGGTTTTTTAACGGAACCTGAAGTATATTTGCCCTCGATTCGCCAGCGTCCTGATTTACTGCTTACTCGTGCTGATGTACAAGCAGCGGTTGAGTTTCAATGCTCCCCTATTCCTACGAAAAGATTTTTGGAACGAACTCATTCGTATTGGCGCGAGGGCTTACGCGTATTATGGATTCTGGGTGGCAACCAGTATAAGCGCTATGCGGCCCACTGGCTTCGGCTTTCTTCTTTTCCTGCTTTATTTGCACAGAATAGAATTCCATATGTTCTCTATTTCTGTCCGGATCATGCTTCATTTTTCAAATGCTCTCCTCTTCTGCCGTTTTCCTCTTCCACATCATTTGCTCATACATTTGTCCATCGTATATCTTCAGCCACCATCTCTTCTATCTTTTCTCCATCCCTCTTTTCCTTTGAACAGCTGGAGCAGCAATGGCTGCAAAAGAAAAAGCGCTGGCGTATGGGCCAGTTTTTACATATGCGCCGCGGCTACGAAGAATTTTTTCAATACATGTATACGAAAGGAATTTCTCCGTCTCGTCTTCCAGCAGAAGCGGGTGTCCCGCTGCCCTCACTCCTTGCGATTCAAACGCCAGCTATCATTTGGCAAAGCCTTATTTTGTTTGATCTTATTGAACCGATGCGAGCAGGAGAGAGCCTCCCCTTTTGGCAAATCGTCCGCTATGTTGAACAGCACAGTGTTATTCAAAGGCGTGTTCTCCCTTATTATCCGTTTTCCTATTTTAAAAGGACGTTAAAGGAATATATGGCTTTTTTGTGCGCCAGCGATCTGATTGAACTTGTGTCAGGGCAAACATATCGAAGAAAGCAGGTAAGTATTGTGCCGCAAACAGAAGGGGAAGCATTTGCGAGAGATGAGGAGGCAATGAAGCATGCGCTCCTTCTTTTCTGAAATGAGCAGTCTGCAACATCAGCCGCCGAAAAACGGATATAATAGAAGCGTGCGGAAGGAATGAAGCAGCTAGAAGAGAATACTTATTACAGGCTCTTAATTAAAAAAGGAGGAATCAACATGGCGGAACAAAAAACAGCAAAGCAATTGCCAGCGCGTAACGAAGTACCTGTAGAATCGACATGGCGTCTCGAGGATATTTTTGCGACGGATGAACAATGGGAGGCTGAATTTCAGGAAATTAAAGAGATGCTTCCAAAGCTTGGCGAGTTTAAAGGGAAGCTTGGCAATTCTGCAAATGATTTGCTTGCAGCTTTTCAATATCAGGATGAAGTGACCATGCGCCTCGGTAAGCTGTATACATACGCTCATATGCGATACGATCAAGATACAACAAACTCCTTCTATCAAGCGTATAACGATCGAGCAAGAAACTTGTATGCACAGGCATCTAGTGAAATGGCTTATATCGTTCCAGAGATTCTTTCAGTTCCAGAAGAGAAAATCCAAGCGTTTTTACAGGAAAATGAAGAGCTAAAGGTGTATTCACATTCGCTTGATGAAATTAACCGCCAGCGTCCGCACGTGTTATCAGAGAGTGAAGAAGCGTTACTAGCGCAAGCATCAGAGGTTTTAGGCTCATCTAGTAACACATTTGGTATGCTAAATAATGCTGATTTGAAATTCCCATCTATCCAGGATGAAAATGGGGAAGAAGTAGAGGTCACGCACGGACGTTACATTCAGTTTTTAGAAAGTGAAGATCAGCGCGTGCGTCGTGATGCTTTTCAGGCGGTATACGACACATATGGTAAATATAAAAATACATTTGCAAGTACATTAAGCGGAGCGGTAAAGAAAAATAACTTCTATGCTCGCGTTCGCAAATATGATTCAGCGCGTCAAGCTGCGCTAAGTAATAATAATATCCCAGAAGCTGTGTACGATCAGCTTGTTAACACTGTAAATGATCACCTGCCTTTGTTGCATAGGTATATTGAGATTCGTAAGCGTGCCCTTGAGCTCGATGAACTTCATATGTACGATTTGTTCACGCCGCTTGTGAAGGAAGCAAAAATAGAGGTTAAGTACGAGGAAGCGCAGGATATTTTGCTAAAGGCGCTTGCGAAGCTTGGTGATGAATATGTATCAATTTTAAAAGAAGCATACGAAAACCGTTGGGTGGATGTACACGAAAACAGAGGGAAACGAAGCGGTGCGTACTCCTCGGGTACATACGGCACGAACCCGTATATTTTAATGAATTGGCAAGATAACGTGAATAACCTCTTCACTCTGGCCCATGAGTTTGGTCATTCTGTACACAGCTATTATACGCGTAAAACACAGCCATACGTATACGGGGATTACTCGATTTTCGTGGCAGAGGTAGCATCTACGTGCAATGAGGCACTGTTGAATGATTATCTGCTTCAAACAACAGAGGACAAGAAAAAGCGTTTATACTTGCTGAACCATTACTTAGAAACTTTCCGCGGCACAGTTTTCCGTCAAACGATGTTTGCGGAGTTTGAGCATGCAATTCATACGAAGGTGCAGGAAGGACATGCACTTACGCCGGATTTACTGACGTCCATGTACTATGATTTAAACAAAAAGTACTTTGGCGATGCGCTTGTGATTGATGAAGAAATCGGCCTAGAATGGTCTCGCATTCCTCACTTCTATTACAATTATTACGTATATCAATACGCAACAGGCTTTAGTGCGGCAACGGCATTATCGAAGAAAATCTTGGAGGAGGGCGAACCAGCTGTTGAGAAATATATTGGCCATTTCTTAAAGGCAGGAAGCTCTGATTACCCAATTGAAGTGCTGAAAAAGGCGGGCGTTGATATGACATCTCCAGCTCCTGTTAAAGAAGCCCTTCAAGTGTTTGAAGAAAAATTAAATGAACTTGAGCAGCTTTTGTTTGAGAAATAAAGAAAACTCGCCGACTGGCAAGCCCTGCACTTGGGCGAAGACAGAGGCGTAAAGGAAGGCGTGATTTTAGACGTCTTCCTTTTCTCATTTAGAAGTGAGAAAGTATAATGCATAACGTATCTTAACTAATAAAGAAACAAAAGTACCTTGCAATGAACAGTAGTGGATGATATATTTTTATCACAGAAGTATTCATCATGGCTTAGTACTATATAATAAATAGTACTGAATAATAATAGATAGGGTGATTTTACATTGAATGTGCAATTTAAAAAAGGTGTGTTGGAATTGTGTGTGCTTGTGCTATTAGATAAGCAGGATCGTTACGGATATGAATTAGTGCAGAAAATTTCAGATCAAATTGAAATATCTGAAGGCTCTGTATATCCGCTGTTAAGACGATTAACAAAAGAAGAATACTTTACAACGTACTTACAAGAATCGTCAGAAGGCCCTTCGCGTAAATATTACAAGCTAACGGAAAAAGGAAGAACATATCTTCATGAGCTGATTGCAGAATGGAATGAATTTTCGAATGGTGTAAATCAATTAATTAAAGAAGGTGGCTATGATGAATAAGGAACAATTTCTAAAGCAATTAGAGGGAAATTTAAAAGGAATTTCTACAGAGGAACGGCAGGATATTTTGCAAGATTACGAAGAGTACTTCGCTATAGGGAGAGAAGAGGGGAAAACAGAAGAAGAAATGACAGCTTCCCTCGGTTCTCCAAGTCAAATCGCTAGAGAGTTATCTGCTTCTCACCATCTTGAGAAGGTAGAAACAAGTACGACCGCAGGAAATATTATGCGCGCTGTATGGGCTGTTATTGGATTAGGCTTTTTCAACTTTGTTATCGTGATGGGGCCATTTATTGCTTTAGTCGGCGTCATGTTTTCCGGTTGGGCAGTAGGTGCGGCATTTGTTCTCTCACCGCTGCTTGTTCTGGTGAATGCAGTCATTACTCCAGAAACCTTTGAATTTTTTGATCTGTTCGTATCCTGTGCGCTTTGCGGAATCGGGTTGTTTATTGCAATTGGTATGTTTTTTGCAACAAAGGCTGTAACGAGCGGGTTTGTACGTTATTTAAAATTTAACATGGCACTTGTGAAGGGTGGGCTAAAACGTGAGTAATATAAAAAAATTGTCTCTCCTTGCACTAGCATTTTTGTTGGTTGGTGTAATAGGAGCTTTTATAACATTCGGTTCGCTAGAGAAGCAATCTTCTATTTCAGAAGAAAAAGTGATTGATAATCCTAACATTACCGCGGTACAGGTAGAAGCGGGTAATGCAGCCATCGAAATCCTCCCAACAACAGATGCGGCGGCTACAGTTTCGTTGTCAGGCACGGGAAATGATCATATGAAACAGAGGTTTTCTGCTGAGGTAGAAGGAACGACCCTTGCTGTTAAATTAGAAAGCCAGAAGCTCAAGCTTTTTAATTTTGATTTTCGCTTCAAGCCGCTAACGGTAAAAGTACTTTTACCTGAAAAGGTATATGAATCGCTGCAAATTGACAGCAATAATGGACGCGTGAAAGTAGAGAAAGTGAATGCTAACAACGTAAAGGCAGAGCTGAACAACGGAATGATTACATTAAAGCATATTGGGGCCAATGCTGTTGATGTAGAATCAGATAATGGAAAAATCCAATTAGAGTATGTGGAGGGAACCATTAAAGGGAAAACGTCAAATGGAAGGATTTTTGTTGTCACAAAGGACTTAGAACGGATGATGCAGCTTGGCAGCAACAATGGAAGCATCGAGATTCAAACAGAGAAGGATCCTGTGGATGTGGCGTTTGATGTGCATGTAGATAATGGGCATATTGATATCCTTGACAAATACGAGGGTAATGCAGTGATTGGCAAAGGCACACATGTAATTAAACTAACAACAAATAATGGGAGAATTACAGTGACAAAGTAAGAGTAGCTAAAGCAATTTTCGGTTAAGCTAGTAAAAAATCAAAGTCAGAGCAGATGTGGGAGCTTTCTAGACCACATCTGTTTTTTTTGCGTTAAGAACGTATAAATTTCTAGCTGGAAGACCATTCGACGTAGCGAGAAGTTTTAGGAATAAAATATAAGGGCAACTACGCCTCTGTCTTCGCCTAACGGCTCGCCAGTTGGCGATTTTACATATGTAAGAAAACTTTGCTATTGATGGAATGACATGCAGGAAGATTGAAGGCGTTTTCTGGATATTAAGTTAGATTTTATAACATTATTTTATCCGAAATCAAAGAAAGGTTGTTAGATTTACTTACTAAATTAAGAGCGGTACGAGATATCTTTCATATAATGAAATTATATTACATTTCTCCGATAGTAAAATCAGGATGTTCTGTTTGAGAAGGAGCGGCAGAACGGAAGTGTGTTAAGAGGGATTAGGTATATTTATGTTTGAACTTTCACAAAGTAGGGGGCGAAAGAATTGAAGGCTGTAGCTATTATACTGCAAATAGGGCTGTTATCCATTTTTTATATACTAGGGTCTTGGATTCAACAAGCTCTTCACCTTGCGATTCCAGGCAGCCTAATCGGGATGTTCCTATTGCTTGTACTGTTGTCGGTAAAGATTTTGCCATTGCGTTGGTTTGAGTTAGGGGGAGAAAAGCTTGTGGCAATTATGCCATTTCTATTGCTTCCGTCTACGGTTGGGTTAATGCAATACGGCTCCTTTCTTATACAAAAAGGAGGCAGCTTATTTGTCACCGCAATGATCAGTACGCTGCTAATTATTATTGTTGCGGGACATACTGGACAATACCTCGCGAAGAGAAGGGAGAAGGATGTATCTTGAATATATTGTATGCGCTTGGCTGGATCATTTTTACGATTGTGCTATATAGGGTAAGCAAGCAACTATATAAGTGGGTTCCTACTCCTCTTACAATGCCGGTGCTCACTGCGACCGCCCTCATCATTGCATGTCTGCTCATATTTCATATCCCCTATGAAGCATATATGAAGAATGGAGGGGATTGGATTACAAAGCTTCTTGGGCCAGGTATCGTTGCTTTTGCGATTCCGTTGTATAAACAACGGCGTGTCTTAAAGAAATACGTAGTACCGATTAGCGGTGGAGTGATTGTAGGGACGGTTGTAGCTATTAGCAGTGAGGCGGTCATCGCGCGTATGTTTGGAACAGATAGCAGCCTGATTCTCACTGCGTTGCCTAAATCGGTAACGATGCCAGTTGCGATGAGTGTATCGGAGCAAATTGGCGGTATTCCATCCTTAACAGCAGCATTCGTAATGATAGCAGGGATAACGGGAATGATGATGGGGCCGCTCCTATTAAAATGGAGTGGTGTAACGAACTTTATCGGAAAAGGAATTGGTGTAGGGTGTTCGTCCCATATTATGGGTGTCGCGCAATCAATGAAACGCGATGAACGAGAAGGAGTTGTCGGTTCAGTAACAATGACACTGACTGCCGTTTTAACTTGTTTGCTCGGGCCTTTGTTGGCTGGTATATTTGTTTGAATTCCCTCCCTACGCTTTACGAAGTTAAAGCAGGGGTACTCTTTCTGCAAAAGCTGATAGAACGTAAAAAATGCCCCCAGCAGGTGATTTGGAGGGCATTTTTTACTGTAGGAGAATTTGAGGAATACAGTATAAGGGCAACTACACCTCTGTCTTCGCCCAAGGGCAGGGCTCGCCAATCGGCGAGTTTTCTTTATATGATCTTTGTTTAAAGGGAATACTAAAGTTGTTAAAGTACGACTAGATTGCTTGAGTTTTTTAGAAAACATGTTATAATTTAAACATAATTATTAAATAATAATTATTATAATTAAAGAAAAGGTGGGAGATTATATGAGTACTAAAGTAGATATAAATGTAGTGAATGAGCTGAACAAGCAAGTGGCTAACTGGAATGTGTTGTATGTAAAGCTGCATAATTTTCATTGGTACGTGAAAGGACCACAATTCTTTACGCTGCATACAAAGTTTGAAGAATTATATACAGAAGCTGCTAACTATATTGATGAGTTAGCTGAGCGTATTTTAGCTCTAAAGGGACAACCTCTTGCAACGATGAAGGAATACTTAGGAGTTTCTACTATTGAAGAAAGTACAAGTAATGAAACGGCGGAAGAAATGGTCCAAATTCTTGTCAATGACTATTCTACGGTAATTTCCGAGTTGAAAGAAGGAATGAATATTGCAGCGGAAGCGGGAGATGAAACAACCGCGGACATGTTTTTAGCAATTCATACTGTATTGGAAAAGCATGTTTGGATGCTAAGTGCCTTTTCAAAATAACCGCAACAAACCCGTCAAGCAGAGCTTGACGGGTTTGTTGCATTTTATACTTTAAGAAAGTCTAAATTTCTAACCGGGAGGCCATTCGACGTGGCGAGAAATTTTAGGAATAAAGTATAAGTAGGGCTACGCCTCTGTCTTCGCCCAAGTCGTGCTTTTTCTAAGGCTTAAAGCCTTTAAATCTTTTGCGTTCGTTAATAAGGAGAACCAAGAACAGAATAGCTCCGAACAAGAGTGGGATAGATAAAACAAGGGGAAATGTCTTCAATAACGATAAAATATAGAGAGAAAATGTTATAAGTAAAAATGCTATACTTCCAAAGAACTTATATTTACCCAATGTTCTTTTCCACCCCCTTTCCGCCTACACTGTAAAAAAGTATAAATTCCTAGCTAGAAGTGAATTCGACATATCTGGAAATTTTAGGAGTACAGTGTGAGTGCAACTACCTCTCTGTCTTCGCCCAAGAGCAGGGCTCGCCAGTCGGCGAATTTTCTTTAATCAAGTATATTCAAAGCGAAAAGGATTTAGAATGTGGCATTTTTGGCGGGATTATAAGTGTAGAATATTGTCAAAGAGAGTCGGATGGCGCGGTTTAGAATGTGACGTTTTTGTGAAATAACAACTAAAAATGTTGTCAAAGAGAGTCGAATGTTGTAGTATAATAACTGTGAACGAATTCACAACAAACATATACCCCTTTGTTTGAACGTGAAAATTTCTCCCATCCCCTTTAATATTTTTATAAGCCGTAAAAGAAAGGACCCGACTATGCCGGGTCCTTTTCTTTTACATTGTATCGCCAATATACTTCTTTTTCTGATATCGTTTGGATGGCTTTTCCTGTTAAGAGAAGCTGTCTCATTTCGCGCATTGCTTCTGATAGCGACCGATTATAAATAACAGCCATTTCATCCGCAAATGTAAAAGCATATTGTTGTAAAAACTTTTCTAAAGAAGGCAACGGTTCTGGAATTAAGTCTTCATGTACAAGCTCCTGTAAGACTTGCACGTATACATCGTAAGGATACATGCCAGATAGCTTTAAACCCTCTTGTTCAGAATTGGAATGAAAGAATATAAGAGAAGGGATTTCTGTCACATACATTTCATTTGTAAACTTTAAATCACATTGAAATGCCTTTGTTGCACTCATAGAACATAAATCATGTTTAAACTCTTCCATATCAATTCCACTTTTTTCTGCACAAACGAGCAATAGCTCTTTATTTGGATGTGCTTCTCTTTGTAAAAACACCGATTCCTGCAATGTGCGGAGAAATTTCATGCCCGCTCTTCTTCCTTGCAGCTCTGCTGCTTTAATGGCAATGGAAGTCATGTATGGTGAGGAGGAGGAATGGCGCCTATTTAATTTACCATCACAGGAAAGACCATGAAGGCTTGATGTATTCTCCCACACAAATCGAATATGAGCAGGTTTATTCCATTTGTGTGCTGGAGAAATAGCAGCTGCTTCCTCCTTCCCAGTTAAGATATGCCGGATTGTAAAATAGTTGCCGTACTCCAGCCATAGCTTCATAATTAGCGGTTCAATTGACCAGCAGTCCATGCAGAGTGGATCAATAAATAAAAAGGCCTCCACCGGCTTTTTCCCACATTTGTGGGAGGTTGCGGGGTTTGCTGCATCAAATTTCGTTTTGTTCATTATGCCTCACCTGTTTCATCTGGTGTGTTAATCATATGGTTTGCTGTTAAAGTCAGGCGTTCAAAGACAAAATCACGAATGGGACCATGTATTCCTGTATCATTCATTGCTCTTTCCATACAAGCAAGCCATGCCTTTGCGCGTTTCGGCGTGATTGGAAACGGTAGATGCCGCGCACGCAGCATGGGGTGACCATGCTCCTCTGTATATAAACTTGGTCCACCTAAATATTGCGTTAAAAATTGCTTTTGCTTTCGCGCGGTTTCTGTCAAGTCATTCGGAAAAATGGGAGATAAATCCGGATGACGGCTTACATAAGAATAAAATGTATCAACCAACGCTGTGATCCCCTTTTCGCCGCCGATTGCTTCAAATGGTGAGATATGATTTCCGTTCATACAGCTCTGCTCCTTTCCCCGTAAAAGTATATTTATTGTAGCAATCTCCTTATGATAAGAGCAAATAATGCGAATTGTAATAAAATTTTTTAATCATTTTAAGAAAGTATAAATTTCCGGCTAGGAGTGAATTCGACGTAGTCGAAAATTTTAGGAATGCAGTATAAGGGCAACTACGCCTCTGTCTTCGCCTAAAGGCAGGGCTCGCCAGTCGGCGAGTTTTCTTTATCTACAGCATTTATTATCATTTGTTTAAAATAGGCTATTGATGTATTCTGCTTGTCCACACCAATGGAAGGCAAGTTGCATCTCCTAGTAGTAAGGAGGTGAAAACTGGTTGTTTCTAATTACTAAAAAATGGGTTATTATCAAAAAAATATATTGAGGTTTTGTGCTTACAGGATGTATAACTAAGGATCCCGTTTAACTGGAACAATGTTATGGTTGTCTTTACAGAGACAGGTGACACCTATTGTTTGAGCGAAAGCAGTCCCCTAGCGTGAGAATCCTGTGAGGTACACGTTTCCGAAAGGAGATGCCAAACTTCAATGTTTGATTGTAACTTTTAGTAAGTTTTGTGAACCAGGTGAGAGGATGCCGTCTGATTTACTAGTAATATGCTACGAAAATGATATTTCGTTTCAAACATTAACCCCGTCACGCTGTGAAGAACTTCTGGAAAAAGGGATGATTTGGAATGATCCAACAACAGACCCTGTTTCAGAAGCTGAACCTATTATTATGTTTTTCCCATTTTCGTTTCCACCAGATCCAATATTTCAATTTATACCGCTTCTTATTTTTATCCTTCGTGATAAAGCCCCTTTTGTGTTTCAGGCTTTCATCAGACCAGGGAGACAAATACCATAAAGAGCTCAGCAGGCTTTACTTCGATGAAGAAGTAGGGCTTTTTTTTTTACCCTTTCAAAAAATATAATTTGCTTTGTTGTCTAGCTCTCACAGCCTCTTCCCATCTTTCTACGCGAATGGAAAAAGGTACTGTTATACACTGAAGCTTAGGAATAGGCTCTATTCGGGATTGCATCCACATCTGCAGTAGCATAGCCCTTTGCTAGTTTATTGCGATATGTTTTGTTTTGCAAGAAAAAAGCGTTGCACCTTATTTTTTGTTGGGCGAACAGGGATATTGTATTGTGCTAATAAATGCAGGAAGCTTTTCTTTCCTGTCTCTTCAGTTTGCACTTCATACTCTAATTCATAATCATCATGATGAAAGTAGAAACTATGGTCAAAGACGAGAGTTCCGTTTTCGTATAGCATCTCTGCCCGTTGCGTTGTTAGGCTGCCATAATACTGGAGCTGCTCGACCGGAATGTCAAGAAGAAGAAGTTGATCATACACAGCTCCTGGAATCATAGTACCTGTTTCCATCATCCACTCCGCTTCCTGCTTTGTCACGGTTTGGTGTGTTTCCAGCAACCCAGTTACTGCCGGCTGCTTTAAGGTGATTGTGTATGCTCCATTTTTTTCACGAATGCGCAGTGCAGAGCTTTTTTCCTTTAAAGAAAATGAAGAGGTTTCAAAATAATGATTTACCTGTTCTATGAAGGTTGTTATCGCAAACGACTCACATAGTCGGTGAAATTCCTCCTTTGTTAACATGTTTTTAAATTCAATTTCAATTTCTTGCGACATAGTTGGTAGCTCCTTTCCTTATGTTTCTGGCTCTATTATCCCTTTTTAAGAATTTTGATTCAATGTTTTATTTGTTCAGGCGTCGGTTGTGTTACAATAAACATGATTCTAAAGGAGTTACATACTGTGTTGGAGGAATTCAAAGATGCAAAAGAAGATTGACATAAAGAGCGTCGAACAACAAAAACAGGCTCTTATTTTTTATGCAGAAAATACAACTATAAACGCGGAAGAGTTACAGCCAAGAGAACATGTTCTAGTAGATTCTGATCTGTTTGCTTTTTTATATATTTTAGAAAATGAACAAGAATATGTATATGTAAGTATTCCTCATACGCTGTGGCCGGATTTAAAGCAAGGGCTTGACGCGAATCAGGAGGCGGTTGCTGTTATTAATGGGGTGCAAGTGCCGCTTACACAGCTGAAGGAAGAGATTGGATACCTTGTTCAAAACATTGAAGGAAACGCCAATTACGGAGAGGAATTGGTAAAAAGGGTCGAAGAGGTCTTTTTATTATAGATGTTGGACGGTGGTCAAATTGAATCGGAACTGGGAAGAATTTTTGGCGCCTTATCAACAGGCTGTAGGGGAATTGAAAGTAAAGCTAAGGGGGATGCGCTCGCAATTTGAAATGCTTTCCGAGCACTCTCTTATTGAATTTGTTACCGGCAGGGTAAAATCAGTTGCCAGCATTATCGATAAATCCATTAAAAGGAGTATTCCATTGGATAGGCTGGAAGAGGAAATGCAGGATATCGCCGGGCTCCGTATGATGTGTCAGTTTGTTGATGACATTAAACCGGTTGTTGAACTGCTTCGCAAACGCAATGATTTTGAGATTGTGGAGGAACGTGATTATGTGACGCAGGTCAAGGCCAGCGGTTATCGTTCTTACCATGTTGTTATCCGTTATCCTGTTCAAACGATTCGCGGTGAAAAAAAGGTACTTGTTGAGTTGCAAATTCGTACGTTAGCAATGAATTTTTGGGCAACAATCGAGCATTCTTTAAACTATAAATACCGCGGACGTTTTCCAAAGGATATACAGCTGCGTTTGCAGCATGCAGCGGAGGCCGCATCTCGGCTTGATGAAGAGATGTCCTCCATCCGTGATGAAATTCAGGAAGCACACAAGGTGTTTTCGCGAAAGCAAGAATCAGAATAATTTTTTGAAGGGTGTTGTGTTGACCGATGAACTTTGCAATCATGTCAAAGGGAGACCAAGCATCGAATTTACTTATGAATACGATGCGCGAATATTTGCAGGACTTTGAGTTTGTCAATGATGAGCAGGAGCCAGAGATTGTTATCTCTGTTGGAGGGGATGGTACGCTGCTTCAAGCCTTTCACCGCTATTCTCATCGCCTTGAGAATACTGCGTTTGTTGGTGTGCATACAGGGCATCTTGGCTTTTATGCCGATTGGCTGCCGAACGAAGTGGAAAAGCTAGTAATTGCGATTGCGAAAACGCCGTTTCAAGTCGTAGAATATCCGCTTCTAGAGGTGATTATCCGCTACTTAGATGGCAGCAAAGAGTCGCAGTATTTAGCGTTAAATGAGGTAACCGTAAAAAGCAGTGAAGGGACATTTGTCATTGATGTGGAAATCCGGGGCGAATACTTTGAAACTTTCCGAGGTGACGGACTTTGTATTTCTACTCCTTCTGGAAGCACGGCCTACAATAAGGCTCTTGGTGGCGCTATTATTCATCCGTCTCTTGAAGCGATACAGCTCACGGAGATGGCATCGATTAACAACCGTGTTTTTCGGACAGTCGGCTCACCGCTCGTATTACCAAAGCATCATACATGTGTTTTAAAGCCGGTAACAGACATGGACTTGCGAATTACAATTGATCATTTGACACTCTCTCATCAAGATGTGAAATCCATTCAATGCCGTGTTGCCAATCAAAAGGTACGCTTCGTGCGCTTTAGGCCATTTCCTTTTTGGAAACGGGTGCGCGATTCATTTGTTGCTGATAGGTAGAAAGGGTTATGCCACTTGACTATACTAAAATGGACCATCACATCAAAGAAAGAAGGAATGCTAGTCCGTGAGTATTTGCGAGAAAAGGGCATTTCAAAGGCAGCGCTGACGGATATCAAGTTTCGTGGCGGAGCGATTCAAATCAATGGCCAGCATGCAACTGTTCGTCATATACTTAAGGCAGGAGAAGAACTTGTCATCTCGTTTCCTCCCGAAGAGAGAGGAAAAGGGATGATAAGCGAAAATATCCCGCTTGACATTATATATGAAGATGAACATGTTATAGTTATCAATAAGCGTCCCTATATGGCAACCATTCCGTCACGGGAGCATCCGAGTGGAACGGTTGCTAATGCTTTGCTGCATTATTATGATCAGCAGCAGCTTCCGAATACGGTTCACGTCGTTACTCGGCTGGACCGTGATACATCCGGACTGATGCTTGTTGCAAAAAATCGCTTTATTCACCATCTGCTTTCGCAGCAGCATCAACAAAAAGCTGTGCACCGTACATATGAGGCGCTTGTACATGGCGTTATGGAACAGGAAACTGGAACGATTGACGCGCCGATCGCGAGAAAAGAAGAAAGTATTATTGAACGGATTGTCCATGAGAGTGGCCAACGTGCTGTTACGCACTTTCGAGTTGTGAACAAATACGGTAATATAACACATGTTGCCTTAGAGCTTGAAACAGGAAGGACCCATCAAATTCGGGTTCATATGGCACATCTCGGTCATCCGCTTCTTGGAGACGATTTGTACGGAGGCAGAAGAGACAGAATAGATAGACAAGCGCTTCATAGCAAAATGCTAACGTTTTATCATCCTATCGTTGAGAAAATGATGACATTTATCGCACCGCTGCCAGATGATATGGAGCAGGTATTAAAAGAGCATCCTGACAGTAATATGATCCCCTTATAGTAGACAGGAAAAAGGAGGCCCCTTAATCTATCTACTATGGAGGGGATTTTCTTATGGGAGAAATCAACAAAACATATGATCAAGCATTTAAGAAACAAGTCGAGTCCGTTTTTTCAGTCGAAGCTTCTGAATTTCTCGGTTACAAATGGCATGGAGGATGGAACAGATACAGTACTCATTTCAGGATAGCGCAGCGCTGTCAGCCTGCCGCCGAAGACTGCGCCTGTATCGATATTGGCGGTTTTGTTTACGAAACGCGGCTCTCGAACTGGTGTGTGGCCATATATAATCCAGGCATCTCCTGTATAACGCTGCGCCCAGTCAAGCCGCACTGGTGAGCCGTCGGGGTGCTTTTCCCCTGTAATATCCCCGTATAGAACAAATGTCTCTACCTTTTTTCCTTCTCTTCCGATGTAATCTTGCCGAATGCCGGCATGACATGTGACGAGCTTTCCCTCATCTAACACATGATATAATGGGGAGGACTCATACAAATCGATAAACTTTTTTTGAATTGTTTTTTGCTCGCGCCGCCCTAGCGCTTCATATTCTGCTACTGTTGTTTCTAAACCATGGGTTTGTTGAACTTTGCGGCCAATAAAGAAGCGATACAGTTTATTGCAATGGTTTCCCGGTGAATAATACGCTTGCTTTTGATGTACCACAAGTTCCCACACAAGTGCTGCTGTTTCTAATGATTTTGGACCTCTATCTGTTAAATCTCCAACAAAGACGAGTTTTCTTCCATGGGGATGGATAGGGATACCACTTTCCCAATCATAGCCAAGCTGCTCTGTTAACGTGACAAACTCTTCATAACAGCCATGAATATCTCCAATTACATCGTACATATATCACACCCACTTTTTTCCTTCTATTGTACAAAGAAAAAGCCTGTCCTGCAAAAAGGACAGACTTAATCAAACATATATTTCCTTGTCCGAGAACGAACATTTAAAATAAAGCCAATCGCAATCATATACGTCAAAAGGGAACTGCCCCCGTAGCTCATAAAAGGCAGCGTAATGCCGGTAATAGGAAGCAGGCCGATTGTCATCCCGATGTTTTGGAACACCTGAAATGTGAACATCCCAATCGTTCCTGCGCATAAATAGCTGCCAAACGGTTCATTGCTTTCAAGTGCGATATGGATCATACGGTAAATGAGCAGGAAAAACAGTGAAATGACGACGCTGCCCCCAAAAAATCCATATTGCTCGGCAATATTCGTGAAAATAAAGTCTGTATGAGGCTCCGGGAAGTACACCTCTCCACCTTGATAGCCTTTCCCATATAATTCGCCTGAACCGGTAGCTAAGATGGCTTGCCGCAGCTGATAGCCTTGTCGTTCATATTCGTATGGAGCGAGCCAGCCATAAAAGCGGTCAAGCTGATATTCCCTTAGAATATGCTCTTTAAAGAACGCAGTATGCGCAAAATAAATGTACACAAGAATAGAGCCAGCACCAACGGTAATGCCGGTCAATCCTAGAATAAAGCGCCAGCGAATGCCAGAGACGACAATAATTGCAACAATAATGGATGTCATTACCATCGTATTCCCTAAATCGGGCTCTTTTGCAATCAGCAGCAGCGGCGGGAGACTTGCACCAAAGATCTTGCCGAGAAGTTTTAAATCCTCCTCCGGTGTTGGATTTGGATACATCTCTTTATGGTTCGTAAGTATCCGGCTTAGTACAAGAATCATGAAAAGCTTCATAAGCTCAGACGGCTGGAAGTTCCCAAGACCAGCTGGAAGGGTATACCAAGCGGTTGCCCCCTTAATCGTTTGTGAACCTGGTACTTTAAATTCCAGACCGAGCAAAAGAATCATCGCAAAACCGTATAAATACCAAGAAATTTGCTTATATCGGTCAAAATCGATAATCATTGTAACGCCAATTGCAATAACGCCAATTACGTACCATTGAATTTGCTTTGCTACGAAATTTACATTTTGCAGCGATGGCGGCAATGAAGGCTGTGCGCTTTTGATGGCAAGACAGCTAACCGCCGCAATCAAAAGTAAAATCGTAATTAATCCATAGTCTATCTGATATCCCCGTGCATTGTCTTTTTCCATATGATAATCCCTTCTATGTCTGAAAATCAGAAAGTATAGCTTTCAAAGCTGTGTGCGTCTTTCTTTTTGAAAATTAGACGCTATTACCATCTTATCGAATTTTAACGAGTTTGCAAATATATTGTTTTTTCCACAAACAGGATTATATTAAGAAAAGAAGAAGGGAAAGACTGGAGAGAAGGAGAAAAAGTTTAGTAGACATCGTTTTCATCTGAAATAAAGTATGCTACAATAAAAATAGTATCAGGTACTAATAACTAGTGTTAGTTTATTATACAAATTTAGGAGGACAAAAATATGGAGCTTCTTAACGTAAAAGGAAAAAATATCGTAGTAATGGGCGTAGCCAACCAACGCAGCATCGCATGGGGCATTGCGCGTTCCTTGCATAATGCGGGAGCAAACTTAATTTTTACATACGCAGGCGAGCGTCTTGGTCAAAGCGTTCGTGATTTAGCAGCAACATTAGAAGGACAAAACGCTATCATCTTACCTTGTGACGTGACAAGCGATGAAGATATCGCGCGCTGCTTTGCTGATATCAAAGAGCAGGTCGGCACAATTCACGGGCTAGCACACTGTATTGCATTTGCAAATAAAGAAGACTTAAAAGGCGGTTATGTAGATACATCCCGTGACGGCTTTGCGCTTTCACTAGATATTAGCGCATACTCCTTAACGGCAGTAGCAAAGGTAGCACAGGAGCTTATGACAGAAGGCGGCAGCATCGTTACATTAACGTATCTTGGCGGCGAGCGCGTTGTGAAAAACTACAACTTAATGGGTGTAGCAAAAGCAGCGCTTGATGCAAGCGTAAGATATTTATCAAACGATTTAGGAGCGCAGGGCATTCGCGTGAACTCTATTTCTGCTGGACCGATTCGGACCTTGTCTGCAAAAGGAATCGGCGAGTTCAACAGCATCCTGAAGGAGATCGAAGAGAAGGCACCGCTTCGCCGCAATGTAACGCAGGAGGAAGTTGGGGATACTGCGTTGTTCTTAATGAGTGATTTATCTCGTGGTATTACGGGCGAGAATATTCACGTGGATGCGGGGTATCATGTTTTAGGTTAATTACAGTTATATTGTAATAAGAGAGCAACTGGTTTAAAAACTAGTTGCTTTTTTGTACTGTAAGAAAGTATAAATTTCCAGCTAGAAACGATACAGTATAAGTGCCGCTAGGCCTCTGTCTTCGCCAAGGGAAGGGCTTGCTAGTCTTTAGTATATAAACTTCTAGCTGGAGGCCATACGATGTAGTGAGAAATTTTAGAGAGAGTTTAAAGAGCTTTTTGTTTGCAGAGTTAGGTATTTACTAATTCCTTTGCTTTTTGGAGAATTTCATCTCGGTTTGCCAAAAGTTTTTTAAGCAGCTGAAGAATGCTATCACTGTTTATAGGTTCTACAACCCAACCTCCGCCATGTTTTTTAATTGCTTCAGCAGGGGCCCCTAAGTTAAATGCTATGACTGGATAACCTGATGCCAGGGCCTCGTGGGTTGTATAAGAAAATGTTTCAGGGCATATGGAAGAGATTACAACGATAGACACCTTATGTTTGGCGAGAAGATTAGGTAGCTCTTCGTTATTGTATTGCCCTGTCACAAGGAACCTTTTATCGGGGCTTATAAAGTGTTTATGAATGTTAGTTATACCAATAACCTTAATACAAATAGGCAGCTTCTCCTTATTAATAGCATCTTTTAGCTCATATAGGATAGCAGATCCTTTATTTTGATAAATAGCCCCAATAAATGCGATGTTTAATGTAGCTTCTTTTATAAATTGTGGATTGAATGTGTAGTAAATCGTAGGAGAGATAGTAGGTTCATGAACAGTGATAGGGATGTTAGGATAATATTTTTGTACGATTTCTTTTGTACTATTGCTCGGTGCTATAACTTCTTGAGCATCCGAAAAAAAAGATAGAAAACGACTTCTCCATTCTTGAATATTGACTTTGTAAATATAAATATTTCTTCTACCCACACTATTTAAACATTGCTGGCACACCTGTATATCTGTTTCGCTGTTACAATAGATCCCTTTACTATTAATTAAATTAAATGATGGGCATGCACAAAAGAAATCAGGGATAAAATACAGATATTTAACTTTTGAATATTGAATTAAATCCATCATTTTAAATACAGGAAAACCAATCAGATGATTGATATATATTAAATCAATATCCAATCCTCTCAATAGATTTTGGAATGTTTGATGATTGCAATCTTTTAATTTTAAAATAATAGGAACGGAATTTACATTGTTGAAGTCCTCAATGCAAAAGGAGTTATTCCTGAACTTTAGTTTGTAAATTCTAACTTTCTGCTTAATCTTCTCAATATAAAGATTCTGATAATGTTCTGTTCCACCACCTATATTATTTAAAACAAACAAAATCCCTTTTTGATTTCTGAAAAAGGAGTTACTTTCCATAATCTTGCGCACCTTCCTTGCATTCAAAGTATGGAGAAAAATGCAAAATGCATAATACATCCAAATTTAAAGAGGCAATTTATTTAGAGAAATAAATTTGATAAATTTGTAAATGTATTGGAGTGCGTTTGCAAAAGTAATATTTGAAAGGTGATATTGGAAAAAGGGAGAAGAAAAGGAAGTAGTATAGGATCAGGATCGATTAAGTTTCTCCGTTCTAACTCTAGGTTTATGTTTAGCAGCTCATAATATGCTGCCTTTTTCAAGTTGCTTTACCCCTTTAATCAATATTTTCGCTACTTCTGGTCTAGTGAGTTCAAGAGGCAAGGATTGGGCGTTATAAAGCATTTTTCTAACTTGAGTACCACTTAGATTGATAGATAATGATTAGCCTTTAGAAAATCTATGACCTGCAAAGCGCATTCTTCTACCGAGTATTGATTAGAATCGAGAATAATTTCTGGATTCACAGGTTTTTCATAAGGAGAAGAGATGCCAGTAAACTCTTTTATTTCACCTTTTCTAGCCCTTTTGTATAAGCCTTTTGGATCTCTCTTCTCACAGTTTTCTAGAGAGCAATCTACATAAACTTCGATGAATTCACCATGATCCATGTTATTTCTTATCGTCTCACGATCGCTGCGGTATGGTGAAATAAATGTTGCTAACACGACAATGCCAGAATCTACAAATAATTTGGCGACTTCCCCCACACGACGAATGTTTTCTTTTCGATCTTCAGCAGAAAACCCAAGACCCTGATTTAATCCCTTCCGAAGGTTGTCCCCATCAAGAATATAGGTGGAAATACCTAGCCCGTATAGTTTATTTTCAACAGCATTGGCAATAGTCGATTTTCCGGAACCTGATAGACCTGTAAACCAAAGAACACAGCTCTTATGCCCATGTAAATTTTGCCGTTCCTTTTTTGTAATTGTAAAAGGATAATGAAATATATTGTTTTGTTCGTTCAAAAAGCTTCCTCCTTCAAGTATGAAATGGTCAAAAGTATGGAATGAGTAAACAGAGACAACCGTAAAAATCAAACCGAGTGGAATTCTTACTTTAAGACATTACATTTATATCTTCTAGATTTGTAAACAATCAAAATTATAATTGCCCTATCAAAGGGCATAGCATTACTGTATTTACATGTATATATTATCTTTATATGCAAATACTTTCCTGGTTGTCTCCATACTTGTTCACCTTTTAACACATTTGTGCTTATAACTAACTATAAGTCTTTTTAGTTGTACTAGAGTTAGTACAGGAATGACAACAAGAAGCGCTAGAAATCTAGCATCAATTAGCTGAGCTAAAAAACCGATAAACGAAAAAACGATGAGTTTTCTCATTGTTGAACCTCCCTCAAAACAGCTCTCTTTTTACTTATGCATCCTATTGTGAGAAGAAGGGAGCTGTACTAAAAGTTATATACTATTAAATTCAAATATAAAGAAAATGAAACAGCTAAAGCACGAAAATAATATTTAAGTTTAGTTGGTAGCTTCGTACAATGTAGTGTTTATTATATTAAATCAGAACACCCTTCCGAATTTAATAGAAATCCGGGGACTTTTGTTTCTTATAGGAGCTATTACATTAATTAACCTATATGCACTGAAATTTTAAAAAAATAGGATTGTAGGAAAAAATGGGTGGATATAGATTCGTTGCGAAAGAATTAAGCATTCGATCGCCTAATAATGTTGAAGTGGATAAACACATATATAATCAATAGAGATACCCCTTGTAACACTGGGATTTTGAAACAAGAAAATATATGCTCAGGAACATAGAAATAAATTAAATTAGACATTTACTTGCTGTGCTCCTGCTTCCCTTATTTGCAAAATAGTTTCAAATTCCAATTTTCCCATATGCTATATTTACTTTCACTATGAATCGAATAAATAGCATTCATGCCATAATCTTCAAGCTGTTGTTCCCACAATTGCTTTCCATTTTTTAAATCATAACAAACAATTCTTGTAGGTAAAACCCCGTATCCCCCCTCCCAAAGCACTTCGCCGTCAGGTCTAGTTTTTTTTATTGGTCGTATTCTTGTAAACCCTACAATCACTTTATCATGATCTATTATTTTTATTCCTCTGCACCACCCCAAAGGCATGTTTGTATCCGTCATTTTGTTTAAGTTATGCACTTGTATCACTTCGTGATTATGAATATCAACGACTACGACATGTCCGTCAACTTGGGTAAAATAAATTGATTCGCCAAAAACAACGCCATCATGAACAAGTTCACGTCCAATATTGATTATCCGATTGGATTTAGTTAAGCATATGGCATCTTTTTGCAGACAGCGGGTAACCCAAATATCATTTCCTATTTCAAAAACATAATTAGGATGAGATTGATGCGGTTTTGTTGTCGGTATTTTTCGATAATCAGTCTTACGGAAAAACTGTTCCCATGGATTATTGCCCAAAACATTCCATTCATTCAAAATTTCTCCTTGAAGAGATACCTCAATCACCATGTCTAAAAAAAATAATGCCTTAGTCGGAATAAGAAACTCCTGTTGCTTGACTGATTGGTTTGCTTTGAGAATCGATTAAAATTACAGGAGAATATACAACGTTTGCTTGATTTTCTAACATAAAACTCAATTGCTTTGCGATTTTTTCCGGATGGCATGGACAGATTTTACTAATTTGTAGGTATCTTAGACACAATTCTGCCATACGATATACATATACTTATAGATGGTTCAAAATTACTTAAAATAGATTTTCCTTCTTATTAAGCTTTATAACCATTCAAGATAAATTTGAACAATTTCTAAGACGGATGTGTGCTCATGAAAAATTCTAAAATATAAATATAGTCAAAGTTGAGGAGGAATTTAATTATGTTACACAATGTTTTTCTTGCATTCGAGGGTAATGGCATTGTAACGACACATGAACAATTATTTGCAAGTATTCAAAATACATTTACTATAGAATTTTGGGTAAAACCAGAAGCTACTCATAAAGTTGATACAGAGTCTACAAGTGGTATTTCAGGCACATCGGGTCAGCGGTTTGCCATTACACCGGTTTATGGTGCATACAGGGATGGGGATACTTCACGAGCAGGTGTTGGAGTTTCTGTAGGGATAAATGGTATCTCTGTATATGAACATACAAAAAATCATTTACCTGCAACTTTAGCGTTTAAAACTTTACTAAGTGATTGGACACATATTGCAGTTGTATATGATAATAAAAGACCCACTTTATATGTAAATGGAAAATTTATTAAAAAAGGGTTAAGCAGTACAAAAAAAACTGTAGTTCCTTCAGGCGTTTTTGGAGGAGTGGAACCGTATGGTTTTTATATTGGTGCTCTTAAAGAAATACGAATTTGGCGTACAGCAAGGAAACCATCTGAAATTCAACAAAATATGAATAGAGCACTTACTGGTAAAGAAGTAGATCTTTTTGGTTATTGGAAATTGGATGAAGGTGTTGGAGTAATTGCCAATGATACAACTAAAAATGGTAACAACGGTGTTATTGAAGGTGCAAAATGGAACACAATTCAAAGTACAAATTTGTTGAACAGAAGCATGAATATCTTATTTACTTTTTTTGTTCCAAGCGGAGGAGTTGAAACATTAAATAGACAACGTTTTTATGCATTGAATAGCAAGGGAATAAACTGTCATTTTTTATATACACAGAAAGGAACAGGCCTCCAAAACAAAATTGATACTTCTGTTTTTGTGACGAACGACGATGATGAAATTAAAAACATCATTTTAAACGGAAATTATGAAGCGATTGTGGTTGGCTCTGATCTTCTTCTTCTACAAAAAATAAAGAATTTTGGATATCAAGGATCCCTGATTTATGAAATTCAAGGTTTAGGCTTCAATAAGGAATATGCGGATTATTTTTTGAAAAATCATGCTTCTTCTATTATAAATAATTATTGTGACGCTATTTTATATCCCAAAACACCTCATCTTATTCAAGCATTTGAAAATAATTTCCCTTTTAAGAAAAAATTTTGTTTTGACAACTGTTTTAATTCAGAAGAATTTAGATATCAAATACACCCAAAAAATGATAAACCAATTATTGGATGGGTAGGACGAATAGAAGAAAACAAAAACTGGAAGGACTTTCTCTTGATTGGAGCTGAATTAATTAAAGAAAATCCTTCAATCCAACTTTGGATGTTTGAAGATAATACGTTAGGGGAAAAATCAGAAAGGATTGCTTTTGAACAAAAAATTGATGAACTAAATTTACAACATAACCTTACAATCTATGCAAATCAACCTCATGCCAAGATGGCCGATCACTTTTCAATCATTGGAGACTCTGGAGGGTTTTTGTGTTCAACCTCAAAGGTTGAAGGGTTTGGATATGCAGTTCTTGAAGCAATGATTTGCAGATGTCCTGTTCTATCAACTGATTCAGATGGGGTACGGAGCTTTATAAAACATAATGAAACAGGAAAATTTTTTGAACTAGGGAACATCCATCAGGCAGTGAAAGAAGCAAAAGAATTAATGCTAAATAGTGAATTAAGGGAAAAAATCAGATTAAACGGTGTCAAACATATTGAAGAACATTTTTCTCCGGATAAATATGCTGAAAATTTTTTAAACATGTTATATAATCTAAAAAATCCTATTTAAAATAGCGAATAGAAGGTACTTTTTATTAAAATTAGTACCTTCCTACTATTTATTATTGATTCTTGTGTTGAATTGTTTGATGTGTTACCAATCGTAGTCTTTTTCATAGCCAAGTTCAATTAGAAATTTCCCTGCAACCTTTTTAAACGCCTCCTTATGCGCTTCAGTAAACTCTTCCTTCCAACTTCCAATTTTACCTTTCCTAAAGGTAAAGGATGCTTCGGGATTGATATTTCGAATCATATTCTCGACAACTTCTTGTTGAGATAATCCTAAATATTGTAGATCCTCCCATAAAAATTGAACAATTTTATATAACGTTTTTCTTTTTGTTGTATTGTCTAACATTAAATCTTCAAATCTCACACTACATGTATTGGGAGTATTTCTCCAATCGTAAATCGGACGAAATAGTTCATAAGTACTTGGATATTTGCCGTAACTCAAATTAGTACCTTCTATCAATACCATCAATCGATCGGAATGAGATTGTAGAGTATTACTAAAATAATCATATAATTCATGCTCATGATTTTTATCCATAATAAAATGAGCGTAAGATACGATAACATCACGTAAATCTCTACTAATAAAAATATGCTTAATTCCTAGAGTATCGATGATATCTGCCCTTTCTGGTGTGTAGTTAACATGTCCGTATGCCATTTGACCATTTTCTAGCTTTATTAGTTGAGAAAAATTATAATTGTAGATTCCGCCGAAATATCCTTTTGGAAACTTACTGATTCCGGGAATAGCTAAAAGAATTTGGATCAACAGGTTCGTTCCACTTTTTGGAACTGAATTCGCAAAGATTTTAGGTGAATTTTCCTGTCTATTCATTTTTTTCTAATCCTCCTTTATTCTTCTTTACGATGATCTCTTCAAGCATTTTAGTCCGATAAAGCTCACAAAATTGTGGCTTTAGTTGTGCTGAAAATGTATTAAAGCTAACAGGTCCGGCATTTGTTGGAAAGAGCTTTTGCCTTGGGTGGGTTAGCCTATTCCAAAAAAAGGTAGAAACTACATGAACGTACTCAGGTTTTTTTGAGAGTTTATCATGCATATCTATTAAGATAGAGAAAGAGTCCAATGCCTTTGGAAAATAGCCGAGGCCGTATAATAATGTAAATGGTGTATCGGCAGCTTCAATTCCAAACATAAGAGCTTTTTCAAGACTTACATTCGAAAGTTCGAAAAATGCAACACGAGGATCTGAAATGTGTTTTAGTCCGTTAGATACATCTGAATTTGGAGAAAGATCGAGAATTAATAGCTTATAATTACTATAAGATTGTTCAAGAATTTGTTCATATTGAGTAACAACTTTATCAGAGAATTGTTGAACAGGAAAGATAACTGTTGTTTCAAATGGAATTCCTCGTCTGTTACGGGCTTGTTGTTTCGCTAAGTTAAATGTATACCGCCAACGACGGTGCTGTACTATTGAACCTTGTAACTGAGCTGAAATACTGTGTGGTGATGAGACTCGATAATCCATAAGTTCAACTGGAATATATTGTATTTCACAATGCTCAGTTAACCGAAGCCAATATTCGTAATCCTCTACAGGCTCCATCCAATAGCCGCTAATCATGGCTGCGTATTGCTTTTTATACATAAACGATGTTCCAACGTAACAATAGTCTAAAAGTTTTTCTTTTGGCTTTTCTTGAAATTTTCTAAAAGCTACCAGATCTTCATTTAAGATATGATTACCGTTGTGATCAATGTGCCGAAAGCTGCTATAAACTAATCCAAGTTCCGCTGTTCCCTGTACTAATGCTGCTCTTAACACTTCTACAAAATTAGAGAAATAAATATTGTCACTTGAAACCCAAGTGAGATATTTAACTTCTTCGATATTCATTAAGAAATCGAAACCTGTATTTAATGCTTTTGCAACTCCTTCGTTCTTTTCTTTAACAATAAATTGTACTCGTTGGTCTCCTTTTATTATTTTTTTTATGATATCATTGATTTCTGAAGGAGCACCATCTGAAACAATTACAAAATAATAGCTTTGATAGCTTTGTTCTAGAATTGATCGTAATGCTAACTCAAGGTAGACTGGATCTTGCTTATAAACTGGCATTACTATGCCAACATCTCTCATTTAAATCCCCCATAACTTTATTTAAATACTTATTAGTCAATTCATTGAACATGTTTTGATATCTACTTTAAACTAATGAATATTCCTTTCTTACATTGTTTCTATGCCTTTCAGTTCCCATGTCCTCATAAATATGATAAAAAACGAGAGATTTGTCTGAATAATGGAATTTATACTATTTGATTGCTTGCAGCGAAAAGTCGTAATCATGGGTATAACGAAAACTTTTCTTAAATCCCCAACGTTTGAAAAAACTTTCTTAAGGAACGAGATGGTTACCAATATTTTTTCTGCGTGGTTAGTATATTTCTTTATATACCATTTTTGTTTTTGCGATAAAAGACTAGAATATCTTTTAAAGATAATTGAAACGGTATCGTCGGCTTCCAACCTAAGTTCATGAGTTTTAAAGGCATGAGTTCAACTTGCTGTTTTATCTGTTCATTAAGTTTCGATTTCACCTCAAAGTCAACGGTTGTTAGGGTCTTAAACCAGTGGATTACTTCTTCTAAAGAACGACTCTTTCCTGAAGCAATCTCGTATGTTTCCCCGGATTTTCCTTTCCTTAAAAGAGTTTCATAAGCACTTACAGTATCTCTTACATCAATAAAATCACGTTGTGCATTTAGATTATTCACTTCAAGAATTTTTTCTGCCTTATTTTCTTCCATGTCTACAATTTTTTTTGCAAAAATAGAACAAACCCCACTTGAAAATCCTGGTCCTATTAAATTTGAAGGTTTAGCAATTACAATATGCATATTGTATAGAATCTCCCATGACTGTGCGATTAGAACTTGAAGAGTTTTGCTTAGACTATAGGGATGTGTAAGAGTAGAGATATCTTTTGGATCAAATTGGAGGGCTGACCCGACTACAACAATTTTACAATCCGGTCTTTCCTGGCGAAGTGCTTCGATTAAATATAAAGTTGACATGGAGTTTGCCTCCAATGAGGAAACAGGGTCAATCCACGATTGCCCCACGTGGTTTTGTCCTGCTAAATGAAGAAGATATTGAGGTTTCACCTTTTTAACTAATCTTCTTACCGCATCTTTATCTGTGAGATCACAATGTTCTATTTGGATTTGCTCATTACTGAATGTATTGTGTCTGGTTACTGCAGTTACATCAAATCCTGCTTTCGAAAAGTGGCTGCATGCATGTCGACCGGTAAACCCACTTGCTCCCGTAATTAGCAATTTAGGTAATTGGTTCATTAATGTTGCATCCAATCTCTTAATTCTAATAACATTCCCTCATAGGTTGGAACCTGATAGTGAAAATCTGTTCTTGTATTTTTAATGGTTCGATCCAATACAATAGCAGCATCTGGAATAATTTCAACATCTTTTTTTTCGTATACTTCTTGAAACAATTTTAGCAACATAAACTTTGATATTTTTGTCTCTGAAGCTAGATGATACAATCCAGCAACATTATTCTTGATCATTTCTTCGATTGCTTTAGCTAATTCAAGGGTAGTTACACCATTCCATAACACTTTTTCGTAGCCCTTAATTTTTCCCTTCTGCTTCATGAACCATAGAAATAAACCAATTCCATTTTCTTTTAGTTCCGGTCCAATAATAGATGTGCGAATCGTTAAATGCTTGTCGCTGATGATTTCTCCTATTTGTTTAGATTGGGCATAAATGGAATTTCCATCAGGAAAATCATTTTCTGTATAATCACCTTTTTCTCCTGAGAAAACACAGTCCGTACTAATTTGAATTAGTTTTCCTTGATAACGTTCCGTTAATTTAACTAATTGATGGGGCAGTAAGCTGTTCACTTGAAATGCCAATGTAGGATTATGGCTAGCGTGTTCATTCAGTATTCCTACACAATTGATTGTGATATCTGGTTTTAAAGTATCAATGAGTTCTTCCAAACTTTTGGAATGGGTTACATCCAGATAAATACTATTGGGATCATTTCGATCTCTTGATGTATAGAATACTTGATACTGTGGCTTTTTTAGAAAGTAAGCTGCTATCACATGTCCAGCCATTCCTTGTCCGCCAAGGATTAGTATTTTCATCTAAATGAACCCGCCCTTCTGGAGCATTTCTTTAATTTCATCTTTGCTCATTAATCCTTTACTGGAATTGTAGTTGAGCAGATTAACAGGCTGATATTGCGCGTAATGCTCTTTTAATCCGTTAATGTGAATAGAAGGAAGGATGACGTAATATTCGTCGTTATAGGATATTGTGTTGATCGATTCATACTCTGAAAAGAGCAACTCATGAATTTTTTCTCCAGGCCGAATCCCAAGTATTTCCATACCTACATTTTCCTTACCAGAGGCTTCAATTAAAACAGAGGCAAGATCAGTGATTTTGCATGTAGGCATTTTCATTACGAATATCTCTCCGCCAATGCTTTCAAATGTAGCTTTAAATACTAGTTTAATAGCATCCTCGATTGTCAAAAAGAAACGCGTCATGTTTATATCGGTAATGCCAACCTTGCCTTTTTCTTCAATCTGTTTCTTAAATACATGAATTACGCTGCCATTCGTTCCTAAGACATTTCCTCCACGTACGCATACAAACCTTGTGTCTATGTCTAATGTATTCGCGTGGATGATAAGCCGTTCTCCCATTGTTTTTGTCAATCCGTAAAAGTTGGAGGGACTTGAAGCTTTATCGGTTGAAATGTAAACGACTCTGCGAACTTTACACTGGATAGCTGCATCTACCACATTCTGAGTTCCAATGACGTTTGTTTTTAATGCTTCAATCGGTTGATCTTCACAAACTGGAACATGTTTTAAAGCCGCCAGGTGAAACACATAATCAACGCCAGTACATGCTTCAATTAAGGTATCTTTCTCCTTAATATCTCCAATAAGAAAATGTAATTTAGGATTATTGTCAAATTCTTGCTTCATCGAAAATTGCACAGATTCATTTCGTGAAAAAATCCGAATTTCCTTCGGATCATATTTTAATAGCTGTCTAACTAATTCATGCCCCCACGAACCTGTACCGCCTGTCACCAAAATTGTCTGATTATTAAACAATCTTCAGACCTCCTAATAATATTTTAATAACTTTATCTGAAACGTTTGTATGATCGTATCCATCAGGATAGGACCAGGTTTTTGGCTGATTTACCATAACATGAACGCAATTTACTATTTGGTTGGCGTCTATTCCTGATAACATATTGCTTCCGCATTCGATTGTTTCAGGTCTTTCCGTTGTTTTGCGAATTGTTACAGTAGGAACGTGAAACAAACAGCATTCTTCCTGAACTGTTCCACTATCTGTTAAAACACAAACAGCATTTTTTTCAAGTTTGACAAAATCAAAGAAGCTAAACGGCTCATGAAACTCAACCAATGGATGAACCTCTAATGTTGGAATGTTCTTTATGCGGGATTTAGTACGGGGATGTATACTGCATATCACTCTTTTTTTGTAGGCTTCAGCAACCATGTTAATTCCCTTTACAATCTCCAGTAAACGATCTTCATGGTCAACATTTTCGGCACGATGGGCTGTAACCAAAAAGTAGTCGCCTTTTTCTAATGTTAGCTTTCCAAGGATATCACTTTGTTCAATCTCACTTTTGTAATGCTCTAACACCTCATAAATGGGATTGCCAGATACAATAATCCGATTTCGGGGAATCCCTTCATGGATTAAATTCTCTTTGCTTTGGGGAGTATAAGGCAGATTAAAACTTGAAATTGCATCAATAATACGGCGATTTTTTTCCTCCGGTACTTCAAGATCAAAACATCGATTTCCAGCTTCCATATGGATAACAGGAATTCCCATTCTTTCAGCTAAAATGGCACTTAACCCGCTGTTTGTATCTCCTAATACTAATATTTTATCGGGTTTTTCCTTTAAAAAAATGGTCTCTAAGCTTTTATACATTGTTGATAATTGTTCCCCAAGGGATTGCTGTCGATCTAACAGTACATAGTCCGGGCTTCTAACCTTTAATTGTTGGAAGAATATATCACTTAATGATGCGGTGAAATTTTGCCCTGTATGCACTAAAATGTGTTGTTCAGCATGAGTATCTAGCTTGTTTATAATGAGACTTAAGCGGATAATTTCAGGTCTCGTCCCTAGAATCGTCATCACTTTCACTGTTTACACCTCTTACTTAAATATAGTTTGTCTTTATCTCTGTTTCTATTTCCAAGCAAGTCTCCTCTACTTATTACAGTATGCCTTTACCTCTTTTTTGCCATAGGCTACTCTATTAACTTTGTCCATAAAATCTCTAATTCTACATAAAACGATTTTAATCTGTTGACATGCTTACGGACTAGCATATCGTTTCTATGCTGGCCTTGGATAAGGAAAGAGGGAGTGATGAGAATGAAACAATTGATCACAACGAATACTCATAGTTGGACGGTAAACTCATGAGTTCATAAGTGAACTATTAAACAGGCTCATATAATGAAGTGAGTAGTCGTCATTTAGCTCATCTCCAAAGTGCAGCTATATCCATTTATGTATCCGTGCCTAGTAAATTTATCTGTTTTGTTGGAAGCCGCTGTAAAGGTGATGGTATGGAAACGGGCAGTAATAACAGGTACGAACGGAACTTTGGGCAGACTCATTAAGAAGAGATAAAGCCTGCCCAAAGTTAAGGGGTTTATAATCCGTCCTTTTGAATAATGTCCATCATTGTCTTAACTCTATGGAGAAACGTATGTTTATCTATTACTATCCTTCGAGCCTTTTGGGCAATTATCCGTCTTTGTTCTTCATTATTCATATAGAAAACTACTTTCCGTAAGCAATCTTCATAGTCCCGGTAGGATACCATTTCTTCTTCGGTAAAGAAGGAACGAAGATCAGGTTTTTCCTCTATTAATTGAAATGCTTCACATGCTGCAACATCAAATGTTCGGTTGTTAATACTTTCGTTAACAACTCCACGTGTATTTCGATTATGCAAGAAATTATGACTACGATGAGGATTTAATACAATGCTGGCTCCATTGTAGTAATAGGACACTTCCTGTGGCTCAATCCAAGTATCTTTTATAGTGACCCTTGGATTATTTTTCCATACCCTTTGTAGTGCATGACACCAACCTGTTCCAATAAGTGTGATTTGATATTTAGTATTTTCTAAAAGAAAATGGATAAGATTCACCCTTGTAGGATATGGGTATCCTACAAGAAGCAAATCGCTTTTGTATACATTTTCCACAGGTAGAGGTTTAAAAACAGTAGGATTTGTTCCTAATGGTAAATGATAAGCATTTAGATGAACGGATTGATAGTGCCGTAAAGCTCCACTATCAATTGTAAAAACATAATCAAAGCTATTAATAAGCTTCATAGTCTTATCAATGTAAAAAGGATCCTCAGTCATCCAACATACCAAGCTAATACCACTTTCTTTTAAGAACTGAATAGCTTGCATAGAAAGGTGGTCGCCTGTCAATGTCAGAGCGACCTTTGGTTGAAAAGTGGCAACGATAGACTTTAGCTTCTCCATGCGTTCTAATGGATGAAAGTGGACGTATTCATAACGATTGTTGCTTAATTCATCTTTAATGCTTTGATTCAGATAATCGTAAACGCCTGAGTAGCCGGAAGAGATGTATAGTAGTTTCAACATCAATCAGAATAGTCACTTCCTCTCCTACGCAGGAGTTATGCTCACAATTTCGTTACATCTAAGAGTTCTAGTCACAATAGTTGTTGGAGTTATAAAAGTAGTCTGTTCAACTGTAACTTCGAATTTCACTGGATTAAATTGTATAAATGTAGCGGTAAAAGTCTCACCACTTGTTGTTACAATTACTACCTGATCTCCTGGTAGGAATTTATCGGCTCCTTGACATGCCATAGAAATATCCCCCTTTGTTAATTAATTAAGTTAGTATTGAAAACTAACAATATACTATATGTTAGTAGCTACACATCGGTGCAGAATAAAATCTAGTTAAAACCCCCTTTTTATTAAAATGAGGGCGTCGCAAAACGCATTTTCATGCAAAAATTTTGCATGAAAATGCCTATCCGTATCCGTAAAAGGTGTCATCCTACCACATGCCTCTGTACCAGCGAATCGACACGACAGTGTTATTCCGTCAAGCCTTCTGCACCTATTAAAAGACCTAGGTATGCAAGTATCTTGTACACTTGGAGCTGTCACCTATGACAGCCAAGAGATTTGAGAGACGGCAGAATCACTAGAAATTCAGATAGTTAAAGCTGTAAATAAACGGAAAAGCAAGAGAAAGGACACGTATGGTAGAGTCGTGTCTGTCTTTTTACAAACTACTTTTGGTACCACGCTTTTCAATCTGAGAAATGGAATTGAACGCCTGTTTCATATTTTGAAGGACAAGGGATTGAAATGCCCTCGCATGTTCGGGTATAACCGCCATCGCTTTTATGCCCAACTTGTCTTGTTTATGCCCAATATTGGATGTTTAAAGAAGAGATGAATGTTTATAGTAATGTACCGGCTTTAACGGCCGCTAGTTCAAATGTTGCTATCCATAGATGAATTTAACTGTATTGAATGAAAGTGATTAAACGGTGCCAATTAAGTTGCTGACTAATAATATATAATGGGAGTATAAAGTGATTGTTTAGTATGAATTGTAAGACATATAAACGTGTGGGGAGGAGATTCCCCACACGTTTGTTGGTTAAGAGCTAAGCGATTTGTGTTACGCTTAATGAAGCGAGCTGAATGCGCTTAGCTCCTAAACCAGTAGAGTTATTAGCTACTATGACGGAAAAAGTTGTAGGGCCAAATACCTGTACAAGAACAGTCTTATTTAATTGGTCGACAAAAGTTGGGGGGATAACACCTACAAACTCTCCAGCTATTCTGGATGTTGAACCAGCTATAATAGTAGTACCGTCAGTGCTTATCCCCGCACCGAAATCATATTCTCCAGGCCCTTCAAAGCTCAAGGTTAGATCATATTGAACTTGATATATTCCCGCTTCCAAAACAGTTATTCCTGCACCTGTGGAAGTTACTCTACTCAAAAGTAGGGGGTTAGCAAAAGGTACGGTAGTCCGGGTACCATCAGGCAATGGTAGATTGGCGTCAGCAAATACAAATCCAAGCACAGGCAGTTGTGGTGGGAAATTAGGTGGAAAGGCTCTGCATTCGAAAGAATCAGACAATTTGTTCACTCCTTATTAATTTCTTCTGTATATTAAATGAATTGTCCTAGTTAATTGATATAGACAAGTTCCTATTTTTAGAAAAATGGGGACTTGTCTAAAAGCTGAAGAAAGGGCATTGGATCAGTCTTGAGGAGAGGCGGATGAGGCATAATTATGGAAGGGTTCATAGGAAAAGAAGAGAAAGCTAGTATTCATATATAACGTGATAATTTGTTAACTGAGTAATTTCTAAGTGGCATTGTTCATTTGCTAGGATAGATACTATATACATTCTATTTAATTTCTCGACATAACTACCTTTTAAATTGCTATGTTTATTGGATTAGGGCTTGTAAGAAAATTAAGTAAGACTTATATAAATTATAAGATGATATAAGCTACATAACAGGGTCAAGAAAATTAATAAGCAAATTTCCAAAATTTATGAATATAATGCTAGTATAACGGATTCATGGGAATGGAGGTACTGGCAATGGAGCGCAAGCAAAAAAGGCAAGTGAGCGATTTACCATTACTATATATTGCGCAACCAGATTTTAAAGCCGTGAAGCATCAAATGCAGCAAACCTTCGTCGTCAAAAAAGATGTAAAAGAAAACGAAAATCATATAAAACAACAAATCGATGAAACATTAGCAACCAATGAAAAAGAAGCTTCAATTGAGCCTCAGGATCCGGTAGCGATTCACAAAGGTGCAGTTCAGGAGCAAACAGAAGCAGCTCAAGAAAGTACAATGGAATCTCAAGAAGAGATGATTCACGGAATTGCAGTCGAGTATCAGGAGACAGAAGCAGTTTACCAAGCTGTCGTTGGGGAGCAAGAGCAAGCAGAAGAAGCTCAAGAAGGTACAATGGAACCTCAAGAAGAGGAGATTCGCGGAATTACAGTCGAGTATCAAGAGACAGAAGCAGCTCACCAAGCTGTCGTTGAGGAGCAAGAGCAAGCAGAAGGAACTCAAGAGGAGTCAGCAGCGATTCACAACGATGTAGCTGAAGATAAAGAAACCAAGATGGAATCTGAGGAAGAAGCAGAAGCAATCCATGAAAATGCAGTGAAGGTAGAAGGACATGCAGAAGAAGAACAAGAGATTACAAATGAACCAGAAATGAACCATGAAGAGCCAGTAAAAAATAAATGGCAAGCCATGTCTTTTAGGGAGATGAATAATGAGGAAAAAATCGATTATTTATTAAATCGGCCCCATTACATTCCAGAAATAAGATGTTATATACGAACAAAACAGTCCTCCTATATAGGCTATATTAAATCCTATGAAGGTGGGATAATCAAAATTAAAGCTCCAGCGAAGTTAAAAGACGTAATGGTTGATATTAAAGATATTCTATCCATCCAAATGATTGGGACGTGAATATGTAAAAGGTGGTAGTAGCCTACCACCTCATGTTTTTTGAGTTTACATTCATTTATACACCAGGAATATTTACATCTGGTAAGCATTGGACAGAACTGAAGTACTCTAAATCAACTGTAATACAAGAGCTTGTAGCAACTAGGGTGCCTACTTGTATCGGCGGTGTCGGTGGCGGTTCTCCTGGCCCTGGTGTTGGCCCGAATACATCAGAGAACGTAACGTCACCCCCAAGAGGAGGAGCAGAACCTCTTCTTACAGTTAGTGGTCGTAGTACCGCGCAGGAGCTATCTACACTTTCTACCCGGAAGATTTCAGTAGACCCGCTAATAAATGTACCTACTGAGCCCGGTCCCGGTAAAAAGAAATTTGCGGTAAAGTTGTCGCAGCATCCTTTTGGTTTGATAACAACAGGGCGAGTGTTTGCTACCGGCATGGCAGGGTTTGCTCCAAGAAAAGGCATTTCGCAGGATGTAGCACATCCAGAAGAAGTAGGACCTGTTGCACAATCTTGTAGTTCAGCAATAAATTTTAGTATATCAGCTACGCAGTTGGAGTCGTATTCATGATTGTTTTTATCATTGCAACTCATTGATTTCACTCCTTATAATTGAGTTTTGGTTTACAGTAATAAGATATTGATTTGGGGTACGTTCGGTTACTGCATGAACGTTGATTTTTTAGAAATGGGCATACGGGGGAAGAGGTGGGAGGATGCTTTTAAACAATTGGTTTTTGCTTGTTTTGCTTTCATTTGCTTCGTTTCGATTAACGAGATTAATTGTTTACGATAAAATTACAAAATTTCTGCGGGCCCCTTTTATTGAGGAATTGGAAGTGCCAGAGGAAGATGGCTCTTTGGTTACATACACGAAAATAAAAGGAAGCGGCTTGCAAAAATGGATTGGGGAGTTGCTGAGCTGTTATTGGTGTACGGGTGTATGGATGACAGCTTTTTTATTGCTTTTGTATTATTGGGCGCCCAAGCTTGCTGAACCGCTCGTATTTTTGCTGGCAATTGCTGGTATAGCAGCTGTAATTGAAACAATCGTTGGCAAGCTGATAGACGAATAAAATAGGTGAACTAGAGCCGGGGTGTATTCATATACTGAATAGACTACAACTTAAAAGATGAGGGGGAGATGCTATGAACAACGGTTCTGGTTTCAACCAATGGCAATATTATCAGATGCAACAGCAGGCAATGCAACAGAAGCAAGCGATGCAGCAGCAGGGCTACACAAAGAAAAAAGGCTGCGGCTGTGGTAATAAACAGAAGAAGGTACAAGATGACCAGCAAAATCAACAAGGTCAATAAAGAAAGCAGAGCTGCCGGTCGCTCTGCTTTCTCTATCCTTTATAACAACGTTTTAATAAACCTTGACGGATAAGCAGTCCGGCCGCGTCGCATGCTTGGAACCGATACATACAGCGAGTCCTTCGCACGTGTCATGGCGACATAGGTGAGCCGGCGCTCCTCCTCAAGCGGGGCGCTGTTTCCTTCGCGAAATGATTCCAGTGCAAAGTCATGCGGCAGCGAGCCGTCAACCGCTCCAAGTAAGTACACCTGCTCATACTCCAGCCCTTTTGACCGATGAATGGTCAGAAGCTGCACTGCATTGTCGGGTGCAGCGCTTCGTTTTTTCATGTCTGCCGTGATGCTCGTGATATAGTCAGCGTGAGCGAGAAGGGCAAGAATCGTTGTAAATTTCCGCGCAACGACCTTTAAGTCTCGAATATCGTCAGAGCCTTTTTCGATTGCGTTTCCTTCATTGCCGCGCTTCTTCACAAAGTCAGCAAATCCCATTTCTTTTTCAATCATTTCGATTGCGGCCAGCGGTGACAAGTTTGTTAGCTTCCGAAACATCGGGGCGATTTTTTGTAGTTTTTTTTGCTGAAACGAGTGAATGTTTTGCACTTTACTGAGTGCGCGGACAAGCGTGCAATCCTCTAAAATGCTCGTTGCTTTTAAGTCCTGCATAACGGCTTGCTTGAGAAAAAGTGCTGTCAGCAAATCGCTCATCGCAATTTCGTCGTCTTCGTTGAGACTTAGTCGCAAATACGCCAATAGACTGCGCACGATGCGCCGTTCGTAAAATGAGTGCGAATCACGATCAATGACAAACGGAATATCCGATTCCGTTAATCGTTCAAAGATTGCACGAGCTGCTGAATTCGTTCGGTACAATACCGCAAAGTCTGATGGCTGCGCGCCATTTGCGAGCCGCTCTTGTATATCTGTTACAATCATTGTTGCTTCTTCTTCCTCATCGTAAGGGAAGAAAAAAGCTGGCTGCGAGGCTGATTGGAATTGCGCCTCCATTTGTTTTTCACGACGATTCTTGTTTAAGGTGATGACTTTATTGGCCGTCGTGACGATGCTGTGGGAGGAGCGGTAATTTTGGTTAAGTGTTACAACAGCTGCATCCGGGTAATCACGGTCGAAATGCAGGATAAACATTGGGTCGCTGCCGCGAAACGCGTACACGGATTGATCATCATCGCCGACAACGCACAAGTTATTTGTATGTTGCGATAGCATACGCATAATCTCGTACTGTACCTTGTTGACGTCCTGATATTCATCAATGAGGAAGTAGCGGAATCGCCCTTGATAGCGCATGAGCAGCGCTTCATTTGTCTTGAGCAGCTCGTAGCAGCCCTGCAGCATGTCGTCAAAATCAAACGTGCCCCGTTCTTTTTTCATCTCTTCATACCGCTTGTACAAATAAAGCGCTTTTTCCTCCCAGTCCGACTTGGGTTTTACAGCATCGTGGTGAGTAAGTGTATTTTTCCAATACCCGATTTGCTGAGCAGCCTGGTCATATGGGAATTCCTTTTCATCTAGGCTAAGCTCCGCGCCAGCTTCCTTTAGCATACGGTCAATCATCCATTCATGCTTGAGAAGACGCTGCGGTGACCAACGCTCTCCATCGTGATGCAGCAGTATTTTATAAAAGATGCTATGGAATGTTCCGACAACGAGTGAATGCACAATAGCAGGAGAGAGACTAGAAAAACGAAGCAAACGGCTCTTCATTTCTTGTGCTGCCTTCGTTGTAAAGGTTACGAGCATAATGGATTTTGGATCAATTTGTTTCTCTTGAATCATATATGCGGTACGCGCTGTTAGCACACGTGTTTTTCCACTGCCTGCACCGGCAAGAATTAAAAGAGGTCCTTCTGTATGCGTAACCGCTTCGTACTGCGCGGAGTCGAGCGGGAATTGATCTTCATTTAAAATAGAGTACATTTTGCGCTCGCGATGCTTCGCAAAGTTTGAGATTCCTTTTACAACCTGTGTTTGTTTCCAAACTGAGACAATATTATTGTTAGAAACAGGGCGGGATTTAGGAATCCGAAAGCCGCCTTGCTCTGTATGGGAACCGACAGAGGCCAATTCCGCTTGTTTTACTTGCAGCCGTGCATGATCGGCTGCCTCGCAGGAGAATGTACTATTTGAAGCGATATGAAAAAAATATGGCTGCTGCCGAATGCCGAGATATAAATGGACAGATTCACCGCAGTGTGCGCATAAGACCTCGCCGAGCCGGCTTGCCTCGTATAGTATTTGAAAGCTTTCCCGTGGAAAGTATTGTAGATTGATTTCTTTTCCGTTATAGACGGCGAATTTCATACGTGCACCCCCTTTAGACGTGTTTCATCTTATCACAGGAACGAGAAAAAGACGAGAACAGAATAGTCCTCGTCTTCTATAAAAGATGCCGTAAATCCTTTATAAAGATTCCATTTTGCTTACATTAAAAAAGTTTCTAGCTAGAAGCGAGTTTGACGTAGCCGGAAATTCTAGAAGTGTAAGTGAAGCTATACCTCTGACTTCTCCTAATGGTGAGTTTTCTTTATAATTCCTTCACCATAACAACATGCGGAATATCTGCTTCCATGAACACGTCAGATATGGTATGGTAGCCAAGCTTTTGATAAAAGCCCTCCGCTTGTGTTTGCGCATGCAGCTTTGCTTTATGTAATCCTCGCTGAATCGCGGCTTGTTCAAGTGCTTCTACAATCAGGCGACCTGCTCCCTTTTGGCGATGGGACGCAAGTACGCAAATGCGTTCTATTTTGCCGGTTTCCTTGTCTACTGTGCGTGTTCTTCCAGCTGCAACCGGTACGCCATTATCGTATAGGACAACATGCGTTGCTGCATGATCGTACTCGTCATATTCTTCTTCTGGTGATACTTGCTGTTCAATGACAAATACTTGCTGACGGATGTCAAAGGCATCCTGTTTTTGTCTTTCTGTTGTTGCGATTTGTACGTGCAAGACTCTAGCAGTCCTTTCCAAGTTGAAATGTTTCATATACAGTCCATGATCCGTCTTCAAGCTGGTATAAAAGATGAAGGCGGTCGACTGTTTGTTCGTGATGAAACTCTATCATGCGTAATTGTCCTAATACATCGGCGTGTTCACCGTCAGACATGTCCTGACCTAGCGTAATGTGCGGCACAAATGTGTATTCTCGTTCCTGCGCGAAATAGCCTGTATGGAGCTTTTCATTTAAAGCCTCAAGTTCGGGCGTTTTTTCTACTTTAAAGTAAATAACGTTATTTACAGGAGTAAAGGAGCTGACTTTTCCAATCTTGAGTGTAAACGGTTTTATCTTGTCTGAAACTTTATCCAGTTCCTGCGCAATTTCCTTTGCCTTTTCCTCTGCTGCGTCGAAGGGCGATTTTAAGGTAATATGCGGCGGAATTAACGCGTAATGCGGGTCGTAGCGCTTGCGAAATGAGTTGGCTTTGTCTTGCATGCTTTTCGACGGGAAAATAACAATTCCGAATTTCATGATAGGAGCCTCCTTTTAGGTTTACAATATATATTTTGAAAAAATATATCAATTTACACTTTAAGAAAGTATAAATTTCCAACTAGAAGCTAATTCGGCATAGCAGAAAGTTTTAGGAACAAAGTGTAAGTGCAACTACGTTTCTGTCTTCGCCCAAGGGCAAGGCCCGCCAATCTTTACTATAGAACAATCCTCAGCATCAGAGAGGGTTTAACTTAATTCTAGCATATAGGATAGGGCATGCGGCAAATTTGCTTGCCAGTATCTCCATATATGTCCTCCCTGAAACTCCTCGTAGTAGTAGGGAAAGCCTTTCTCGGATAATAATGCATGAAGTTCGCGATTGGGCTTTATGAAGTCTTGTATTTTGCCGCTGGTTGTTTTGACGGCTGTTTCCTCGGTGCCGATGATATGATATAGCTCCAGCAGATGCGGCTCATGAAAGGAGCGAACCTTTTCCATCACAGCCTCATTGACGAATGGTGACTGCATAACGACCTTTCCGAACGTATGCGGATAAGAGAGCGCTGTCATAAGGGATATGGTTCCACCAAGTGAATCTCCAATTAAAATACGTCCTCTTCCCATTTGATATGTTGGATATTTTTCATCAAGGTAAGACGTGAGCTCGTGCGCTAAAAAGCGGGTATACGCCTCGTTTTGCGCGGCGTTTGGATAGTATTTTTCCCTGCGATCCGTCACGTCCTTGTATGGAATGCCAACGAAAATCGTACGATCGATGGCTTCTTCCTCGTCCAGTCTGTCTAATACAGACGCCGCTTTCCCAAAGCGAAAGTAATCTTTGCCATCCTGCGCAATTACAAGCAAGTGTTTTTGCAGTGGTGTGAAAAAGGCTGGCAAGTGGATGATAAGCGGTATATGCTCATCAAGAGCCTCGCTGTAAAATAAAATCTCTTCAATAGTTCCTTTGTTTGACATACAAGTTCCCCCAAGCAGTGTATATATCTATCTTATCATAATGTCGGAGAATTGGTATGACAGCCGCTCGCAGGGGGGGTTTTTCTTTTTCCGGGAGCGGACAACTGCTTCAGCGCTGGCTACAATGGGTATTGCAATTATTGGTGTGATGATGATCGGATGGGGGGATTTTGGCTTAAGCGGTCAGGCGATGCTTGGAGATCTTTTGTCCGTTCTAAGCGTAATTGCCGTTGTCGGCTATTTGCTCATTGGACAAAGTACGGTGAAGATGATGTCACATTGGTTGTACAGCTTTTGTGTATTTATGTTTGCAGCAGGATTCTTTACGATATATAACATAGTGACAAATACAACATTTTTAGGCTATTCGAGGCTTGATTGGAGCATGTTTGTCCTGCTGGCTACCGTTCCGACGCTTTCTCATCTTAATCAATAATTGGTTGTTGAATTATGTGATGCAACTACGATTTCGATGAGCATTTTAGGAGAGCCTGTCGGTGCGGCGACATTGGCATTTCTGCTCTTGCGTGAAAGTTTGACAGGCATGCAAATTCTTGGTGATGTCCTTGCATTAGCAGGTGTTTTTCTTTTTGATGCAGCAGCAAAAGCGTTTAAGTTCTCCGAAACATGCATAAGAGCTAGTTCGGATTGGTTAAGTATGTTTGGACCGTCACGATGCAAATGTCACGAAATTTCCCTTCATCCGTCGTTACGATTAGAATGGCTCGGCCTGGCTGTCTGCCTCTCACGATGGTCTCCTGTCCGTCCTGGATGATTTCCGCTATCTCTGGCTTATTGCTTGTCCATTCGATGGATTGGTTAGCGGCGTTATGAGGCAGAATGGTTGCATGAAGTGTTTCCTGCTGCCCAACCTTGAGCTTTAGCTTGGATTTGTTTACTTGTATGCCAACGACATTTACAGGATCGGGGGCAAGGGAGAGAGGTGGCTGTGCTTCCCGTTTATAGCGTGAGGCCTGACCGTTGTTTTGGAATTCTTCAAATCGGGTTAACATGGAAATACCTCCTGTCTAAAATAGGGCTCGAAAACGGGATTACCTACAAGTTGAATCAATATTTAATGGTTTAGAGATAATCATACAGAATAAGTATTACGGTTCATTTAATAGAAATTAAAGAAAATATTAAGATTATGGCGAAGTGTGGAGGGACATGTAATTGTTTTGTCGAAGAGTGTAATTTCTTTATGAAAAGGACATGTTTCTTAATGACTGCTCTGATACCATTCGAGCAGGTTAGATACATCTCTGTGGGTATTGCACATATAAAAGGGTTAAAAACTGTTTTTATTGTATTGGATATAGATAGACGAATGTATAATTACATGCTAGAATCAAATTATGGAAAAATTATACAGATTAAGTGAAGCTGCAAAGATTTTGGCAGTATCTGTTCGTACGTTACAACGTTGGGACGTAGATGGTAAAGTAAAGTTCATTCGAACTCCAAATGGAAAAAGGAGAATTTCTAAACGTGAAATTCAAAAAATTTTAGGAGAACCTCCTGCAGAGTCCTTAGAAAGAAAATTAGTCATTTACGCTAGGGTATCTTCTCATGAACAGAAGAAAACAGGAGATTTAGAACGACAGGTACAAATTGTTAAGAGGAAATAGATCGTTCCCTTTTCTCCTCTATTGATATTGTAGAAGATGTAGGTTCGGACGAAAAGGTTTATTGAAGTTACTAACAATGGCAAAGGAAAAGCAAATTACCGATGTTGCCGTTCGATACAAAGATCGTTTAACCCGATTTGGATTCGAATACCTACAATTCTACTTTGAAAGCCATGATGTTAAACTTCACGTTTTAGATGATAAGGAGAAAGCATCCACTATTCAAGAAGAACTAGTAGAAGACTTACTGTCGATTGTTACAAGTTTTTCAGGAAAATTATATGGAAGTCGAAGTAATAAGAATACACTCATGAAAGAAAAAATGAAAGGAGTTATAGAGGATGTTACAAACTTACCAGACGAAGTTAAGGAATGTACAACTGGATCATCATTTGTATGCAGAGGACTACCTCAATGAGTTTGGTGAGTTTTTTTGTTATGTAGAACGGAAGCTGTTCGTGCAGTTATATGTACGAAAACAAACGGCTTCTTCTATCAAATCTTCCTTTTCCAAACAATATGGAATCACTGCTCGACAATACAATTCCCTTCGCATGCAATTGGAAGGAAAAATAAATGCTGTGAAAGAAAACAGAACCTATAGAATCGAGCAACTGAAAGATAAGATCTCTGAAGTGGAACGTACGATAGAAAAGAAACAAAATCAAAAAGAAAAACTTTGGGAACAGATACATAAGTTCAGTCAAAATAACCTTCGTTTCATGAAGAGGGTTAAAAAATATAGAAACATAAAATTCGTTCTGCATCAAAAGAAGAGAAAATTACGTAATCTGCAACATAAACTAGAATCTTTGGATTGGGATGAACAAGCGAATATTGTGCGTATTTGTTTTGGTTCTAAAAAACTATTTCATAAACAATTTCATTTAGACGAGAATGGGTACAAGTCCCATGAAGAATGGAAAAAAGATTGGAAACAAGCACGAAGTTCTCAATTTATGGTCGTTGGTTCCAAGGATGAGACATTTGGAAATCAAAGTGCTACATATAATTTGCAGAATGAACTTCGCTTGCGTGTGGCAGATTGCTTTCAAGATAAATATGGTGAGTATATTTACTTCACAAATGTTTTATTTCCGTACGGACAAGAATGTTTAGACAAGGCAAAAGAAGCTTATAGGGGTGTTACAAAAGGAGGAAACCCAAAAAAGTATTTCAAAGCGATCACGTATCGTTTTTTACGCAACGAAAAAGGATGGTATCTTTATGCGACAGTCGATAGAGAAACAATGGATATTCAAACCTCTGAACTTGGTGGATACATTGGGGTTGATTTGAATGCAGGTTTCCTAGTTGCTTGCGAAATCGACAGATTTGGCAATCCAATACGAGAGTGGAGTATTCCTGTTCCTATGTATGACAGAAGGAAAGAACAAATATCGGCTTCTTTAAGTGATGCAATTCAAAGCGTGTTAATAGATGCAAGAGAAAAAAGAAAACATGTAGTAATAGAAAACTTAAACTTCTTTAAAAAAAAAGCTTCGTTGGGTGAAGTGAACAGAACATATGCACGTATGTTATCTGGTTTTGCTTACGCTAAGTTTAAAGATTTAGTGGAAGCAAAGGCAAAGAAAATCGGTGTAGGAGTAAAAATCATTCATCCTGCTTATACGAGCCAAATTGGTCATATGAAATTTATGGCGCGTTATGGTCTTAGTTCACATGGTTCTGCAGCTTGTATGATTGCGAGAAAAGCATATCGCTTTTCAACAGAACAACCAAAGTATGACACTGTATTAGGACTTCCTAAGAATTTTGATAAACAAAAATCGAATTACGGAAATTGGATAAGTATTACGAAATATGTAAGAACAAAGTATACGTTCCATGACAAAATAGAATTATTGAAAGCAGACATATAAAATCTATGTTTACAAAGACAGAACGGGGGTAACGCTTCCCTGATACCTGTAAGGAATGATGGGACCACGTACTTCCGTTCTTGCAGCACCTAGCAATACCCTAAAGCGAGGCTAACAGCCTGACAAGAGTGCAGTGAGAGATTACTCCTGCATCCTTGTACGTTCCTTTCCCCATAAGGTGAAATGGTGATTTACATGTGACGGAGACGTTGAAATTGAATTGGGTTGAAAGACTCAGATAGATGGATGTTTCCATTCTTGTTTTGAAGTGTGACCCTTCAACGCGATTCGTAAGAAACACTGTTCGTCTTACGTGCAAGAATGTTTTTCTTGAACAGATATAGCTTTATAGATTGTCTATAAATGTCTATATCTTTAGGAACGGTTTATTTGAAAATTTCTGAAATTAACTTGGAAATGTATTGACATATAAAAATCATATATACTACAATAGGTGTAACTTAAATACGGAAAGCGTTGAAGAAGAAGAGTACATATTGTGAACATGTCAGAGAGCTGATGGTTGGTGCGAATCAGTATGAGAGCAGTATGGAATGGGCTTCTGAGCTACCAAACCGAACTTGGAGTAGGCTTTGGCGAAAACGTCTCATCGTTATAAGAGACACACATTTGAGCATAAGCTCCAATGTGAAAAGCGGGCTGCATTTGCAGCCAATAAAGGTGGCACCACGGGGTTTCTCGTCCTTTCATTAGATAGGATGGGTGGCCCCTTTTTTGTTTATAAAAAAATCAATAATTAAATCGATGAGTAAGAGTAGTACGTATGATAGCGGCGTTCCAGAGAGTCGGGGATGGGTGAGAGCCCGGCACGTTTGCATATACAGAATGGACTTACGAGAGGCTCGCTGAACTTATAGTAGGCAGCCCGGGTTCCGCCGTTACAAGGATAGGATATGAAAGATGTATCTGAAAAAAGAGGGATTCGTTTGAATCCAACCTGAGGTGGCACCGCGGTATTGTATATCGTCCTCTGCATGTATTCCACATGCAGAGGTTTTTTTATGGGGAAAAATAATCGCAGCGGTTTATATATAAGGAGGGACTTAGATATGGAAAAAGAACAGTTTTTGCAGCAAAAGGAAGCAGGGAAAACATTTTTAGTCATTGAGCAAACGGAAGGCGATCTAGTAACGCCGATTGTGCTCTATCAAAGATTGCAGGGGACAAAAAAGTTCTTGCTTGAGAGCTCGCTTAGACAGGATGAGAAAGGACGTTATTCTTTTATCGGAAGCAATCCTTATCTAGAAATCAAAAGCAAGGAAGAGCAGGTAGAGCTTCAGTTCCAAGATCGTGTGGAGATGCGAGAAGGAAAAGTGCTCGACGTAATTGGCGACATTCTTCCATTTCATGAAGTGGAAAGTCCATTTCCGTTTTGCGGCGGTGCAATTGGATATGTTGGCTATGATGTAATTCGCCAATATGAAGTACTTGGTGAAGTGAATGTAGATGATTTACAGATGCCGGAAGCGCACATGATGTTTTATAACACATTTCTCGTGTATGACCATAAAATGCAAACTGTCTCATTTGTGTATGTATACAGAGCGGGAGAAGAAACATCCTACGAAGAAGTAGGGGAAGTGCTGCAGCAGCTGAAGGGGCAGGTTATGGAGGGCATGACAGTACACGCGTCGCTTGGCCGTCTTGACGCGAACTTCACCTCCAATGTGACGAAGGACCAATTTATGGATATGGTTGAAACGGCGAAGGAGTATATTCGTGCCGGCGATATTTTCCAAGTCGTGCTATCACAGCGGCTGCAAACACAATTTGCGGGGGATCCGTTCGGTTTATATCGCCGACTTCGCTTAACAAATCCATCACCGTATATGTTCTATATTGATTTTACGGATTATATTGTACTTGGCTCATCACCAGAAAGCTTGCTTGCGGTGCACGGGAAAAAGGTAACAACAAACCCAATTGCCGGGACAAGACCGCGCGGCGCAACACCAGAGCGTGACAAGCAAATTGAAGAGGAACTGCTAGATAATGAAAAGGAAAAGGCAGAGCATTTAATGCTTGTGGATCTTGGTCGTAACGATCTTGGTTTTATTAGCGAAATTGGTTCTGTTCAGCTTGATAAATTCATGGCGGTGGAGCGTTATTCCCATGTTATGCATCTTGTATCGGAAGTGTCGGGACAGTTACGGGACGGAATGACATGCTTGGATGCCCTGCAGCATTGCCTTCCTGCCGGCACGGTATCGGGGGCGCCAAAGATACGTGCGATGACGATTATTGATGAATTAGAAAATAGAAAGCGTAATGTGTATGCGGGAACAGTCGGATATATTTCATTTGCCGGCGATATGGATATGGCGCTAGCGATTCGAACGATGGTTGTAAAGGATAATAACGCATATATTCAAGCGGGTGCCGGAGTTGTATACGACTCAAGTCCAGAGGCGGAGTACGATGAAACAATAAATAAAGCGAAAGCATTATTGGAGGTTATGAAATGATTTTATTAATTGATAATTACGATTCGTTCACATATAACCTATATCAGCTGCTTGGTATGTGCGATGCGGAAGTCAAAGTCGTTCGTAACGACAAAATTACGATCGAAGAAATTAAGCAGCTTGAGCCTGATGCAATCGTACTTTCTCCTGGTCCTGGCCACCCGGAAGATGCTGGGATTTGCGTTGAGGTAGTGCAGCAGCTCTCGCCAACGATTCCAATTCTCGGCATTTGTCTTGGCCATCAAGCAATGGTTCATGCGCTTGGAGGCAAGGTTGTGCGTGCAAATCTTGTGAAGCATGGCAAAACATCGTTGCTAGAGCACACTGGTGCATCCATTTTCCAAGATATACCGAAGCCTGTTACAGTGATGCGCTATCATTCGCTGGTAGCAGAGAAAGCTACGCTTCCAAGCGAGTTCGAAGTATTGGCAACGAGCGCGGATGATGGCGAAATTATGGCGATTAAGCATCATGAATATCCATTGTTTGGACTGCAGTTCCACCCAGAGTCGATTGCGACAGAGGATGGCAAAACAATGATTAATCAATTTTTGAACTATACGCAAAGGGGGAGCCGCCATGAATCTGTATCTTCGCAAACTAATTGAGGGGAAAAACCTAACGGAAGAGGAAGTATACGAGGCTGGCCTGCAGCTTGTGGACGGAGACATATCAGATAGTGAGATCGCAGCATTTTTAGTCGGTTTAAAGCTAAAGGGAGAAACCTCTGATGAAATTTTCGGCCTCGTCCGCGCATTGCGGGCGAAGGCGGTGCCGTTTCGAAAAACAATTGCCGGCGCGATGGATAATTGTGGAACAGGCGGAGACGGCGCACAAACGTTTAATATTAGCACAACAACAGCGTTTGTATTAGCGGGTGCTGGAGTTAAGGTTGCTAAGCATGGCAGTCGCGCTGTATCAAGCAAAACAGGGAGTGCAGATGTGCTTGAGCGATTGGGAGTAAATATTGCTTGCCCACCGGAGGAAATTGAGCGATTATTAGAGACAGTAGGAATTGCATTTTTATTTGCGCCAGCTGTGCATCCGGCGCTAAAGCGGGTTGCTAAAATCCGAAAAGAACTGAATATTCCAACGATATTTAACTTTATCGGTCCGCTGACAAACCCGATTGACCTAGAAACACAGCTGATTGGTATCTATAAACGGGAAATGCTGCGACCGGTTGCAGGGGTGCTGCATAAGCTTGGCAGAAAACGAGCGGTTGTGCTGAACGGGAACGGATCTTTAGATGAGGCATCGCTGCAAGGGGAAAATCATATCGTTCTTCTTGAGGATGGAAACATCCAAGAAATCATTGTGAGTCCAGAGGAATTCGGTTTTGAACGTGTGCCGAATAGCGCGATTCGCGGCGGTATGTCAGAGGAAAATGCACGTATTACACTTGGTATTTTACAGGGAGAGCCAGGTCCGCATCGCGATACAGTATTGCTAAACGCAGCATTAGCGCTGTTTGCGAACGGAAAGGCAAAAACAATTGGGGAAGGCGTGGAGCTGGCGAAGGAGAGCATTGATTCTAGAAGTGCGCTCGCAAAGCTTCAGCAGCTGGCAAAAGAAAGCAATAAGACCAAAGAAGAGGTGAAATAAATGGGAACGATTTTAGATACAATTTTGGACCAAAAGCGCATAGAGGTTGGGGAGCTTAAGCAACAAACATTTTCTAAGGAAAAAAAGCCGCACGCGTCACTTGCGGAGAGCTTGCGTAATAAAAGCTTAACCATTATCTCAGAAATTAAGCGAGCATCTCCTTCTAAAGGAGATTTAAACTTAAATGTTGATGTACAAGAGCAGGGGAAAACGTATGAACACTGCGGAGCGAGTGCAATTTCTGTATTAACAGATACAAAGTTTTTCAAGGGCTCGTTTGCAGATTTAGAAAAGGTGCGGGAGGTTACGACAGTACCGCTTTTATGCAAGGACTTTGTGATTGATGAGGTCCAAATTGACCGCGCAAATGATGCAGGCGCAGATATTATTTTATTAATTGTTGCGGCTTTATCACAGCAGCGTTTGCAAGAGCTGTATAATTACGCAACGTCATATGGACTGGATGTAATTGTAGAAGTTCATGATGAAGAGGAGCTGGAAACAGCACTTTCCATTCAGCCAGCGATTGTTGGTGTGAATAACCGTAATTTGAAAACATTTGAGGTTACGCTTGAAACAACAGAGCGTTTAGCGGAACGTATTGTAAGCTCAGGTGCATTATTTATTAGCGAAAGCGGCATTAAAACGAGAGAAGATGTAGAACGAGTACAGCGTGCGGGTGCAAAGGGAATCCTTGTTGGAGAAGCGTTTATGACGGCAGCTTCGCTTGAGGAATTGTTTGCGGGATTGCAGGTGTAAGAGGCATGAAGGTAAAGGTTTGCGGGATTACGGACGTAGAGACAGCAAAGAAAACATGTGAGTATGGGACGGATGCACTTGGATTCGTATTTGCGAAAAGCAAGCGCCAGGTGACACCGGAGCAGGCAGCGGAAATCATTGCCCAGCTGCCAAAGCATGTTCTGAAAATTGGTGTATTTGTGAACGAAACGCCAGAAAGAGTGCAAGCTATTGTAAAGCAGTGCGGTCTTGACTATGCACAGCTGCACGGAGAAGAAGATGAAGCGTACTGCAAGAACATACAGGTTCCTGCGATTAAAGCATTCGGCGTTGCATCGCCTGAAGCGATTCAGCAGGCGACGAAATATGAGGTAGATTATGTGCTGTTCGACAGTCCAAAAGAGGAGTATCATGGCGGTAACGGAAAAACCTTTGATTGGAACGTTTTACAAGACATGCCTGAGGAACTTCGGTCAAAGCTTATTTTGGCAGGCGGCTTAAGTGCGGACAATGTGAAGGAAGCAGCCGCTCTTGTTCGTCCCTATATGATTGATGCAAGCAGTAGCTTAGAAACAGATGGAAAAAAAGACGTAAAGAAAATAAAGGAATTTATAGAAAAAGTGAAGGAGAGTCAGCATGCTTAACTACACATATCCAGATGAACGAGGACATTATGGCATTTACGGAGGACGCTATATTCCAGAAACATTAATGCAGTCAGTATTGGAATTAGAGGCTGCGTATAAGGAAGCGATGGAGGATGAAGCGTTCATCGCACAGCTGAACCATTACTTAGAAAAATATGTTGGTCGCGCAACACCGCTGTACCTTGCAGAAAATTTAACAAAAAGATTAGGCGGAGCGAAAATTTACTTAAAGCGTGAAGATTTGAATCATACAGGTGCTCATAAAATTAACAACACAATCGGCCAGGCTTTATTAGCGGTTCGGATGGGGAAAAAGAAGGTTGTTGCTGAAACAGGCGCAGGCCAGCATGGGGTTGCGACTGCGACGGTTTGTGCATTGCTTGGGCTTGAATGTATCATCTTTATGGGAGAAGAAGATATTCAGCGCCAAAAGCTAAACGTATTTCGTATGGAATTGCTAGGAGCGAAGGTACAAGGCGTCTCCTCTGGAAGCGCAACACTAAAGGATGCGGTAAATGAAGCGCTTCGCTACTGGGTAACAAATGTGGCGGATACGCATTATATTATGGGTTCTGTACTTGGACCTCACCCATTCCCGCAAATTGTACGCGACTTCCAAAGCATAATTGGAACAGAAACTATTGAGCAATACTTGGCTGAAGAAGGCAAAATGCCAGAAGCAGTGGTAGCCTGCATCGGCGGTGGCAGCAATGCGATGGGAATGTTTTATCCATTTGTTCCGCATGAAGAGGTAAAGATGTACGGAGTGGAAGCGGCAGGTTCTGGTGTGGACACTGAGAAGCATGCGGCAACATTAACAAAGGGCAGAGTCGGCGTATTACACGGTTCCATGATGTATTTGCTGCAAAATGAAGACGGACAGATTCAAGAAGCACACTCCATTTCGGCGGGTCTTGATTATCCAGGTGTTGGACCAGAACATAGCCTTTTAAAGGATTTAGGACGTGCTGAGTATCATTCTGTAACGGATGAGGAAGCGTTAGAGGCATTTCAATTGCTAGCGCGTGAAGAAGGAATTATTCCAGCATTGGAAAGCTCTCATGCAATTGCATTCGTATTGAAGCTTGCACCAACGATGAAGAAGGAAGAAGGCATTGTCGTTTGCTTATCAGGACGTGGTGATAAAGACGTAGAAAGCGTAAAAGGCTACTTGGCAGGGAGGAAATAACATGGGAGCAGAACGTATTGAAGGCGTATTCCAAAAGTTAAAGGCAGCAGGAGAAAAAGCATTCGTACCGTACATTATGGCGGGTGACGGAGGTTTAGAGAAGCTGAAGGAAACAATTTTATTTTTAGATCAAGAAGGAGCAAGTGTGCTTGAAATCGGGATTCCATTCTCTGATCCAGTTGCGGATGGTCCAACGATTCAGCGTGCCGGTAAACGTGCTCTTGATAACGGGACAACACTAAGCGATATTTTTCAAGCGCTTATAGAGGTTCGCCCGCATGTGTCCGTACCATTTGTCTTAATGACATATTTAAATCCAATCCTGTCCTTTGGACGTGAACGTTTTATAGAGAAGTGTGTACAGGCTGGTGTTGACGGTTTAATCATTCCAGATTTGCCGTTTGAGCACAATGATGTACTGTCTCCGGTTCTAAAGCCAGCAAATATTGCGCTTATTCCACTTGTTACATTAACGAGTCCGATTGAGCGTATTCGTAAAATCGCATCCGAAGCGAGCGGCTTCTTATATGCGGTAACGGTAACAGGTGTAACAGGTGTGCGCCGTGAGTTTCAAGAGAGCTTGTTCACATACCTAGAACAAGTAAAGAGTGTCACAACATTACCTGTATTAGCTGGATTCGGTATTTCTACACCAGAGCATGTAAAGGAAATGGCAAAAATATGTGATGGTGTAGTTGTCGGCAGCCGTATTATTGACCTATTGGAAGAGGGAAATAAGGAAGGTATTCGTGATTTGATTCAAGCTGCACGTACTGTGGCAGCAAAATGAGAAATAAGCAGGGGTGTCCTAGTTAGGGCACCCCTTTTACACTATAAAGAAAGTATTATAACAGTTTTCTTATTAGGGTTATCTGTTATATAATACATTTAGGTGGAAACCGAGCTGCCTAAATTCTTATCCAAAAGGTGATAAAACATGGAAATCCTTCTCGCTCTTAGTCCTATTCTGAGTATTTTTCTGTTTTTATTTGCTTTTAAGCAAACAACTTTTCGATCTGCCATTTTCTCTTATGTTGTTTGCTTAGCTATCGTACTTTTGTTTCAGCCCTTTCAACTCCATATGGGAGAAATCCTTCATGCGACGGCAAAGGGGGCACTAATTTGCTTCATTGTTGCGTATGTTTTATTTTTTGGTATTTTTTTATTTCACCTTATGAATAAAATAGGTTTAATTCAGTCTATCGCCTCTTTTGTGTCGGATACAACGAATGATCGTATGATGCAGACTTTGCTTATATGTTTTGGGATATGTCCGCTTATTGAATCAGCAAGCGGATTTGGCATTGGTTTTATGGTGGCTGCCCCGATTTTTTTATCGCTGGGTTACTCGCCATTTCAGGCTGCGCTTCTTTCCTTTATTGGGCTGCTAGCTAGCTCATGGGGAGCGCTTGCAACCGGAACGATTATCGGTTCGCAGCTTGTGAACATTCCGCTATCTGTTATTGGATCTAGTACTGCAATTTTAAGTACACCTATTTTTGCATATATGATGATCACTTCCCTGTACATAGTAGGGGGCTGGAGGGCAGTTCAGGAAAAATGGCTGGAGCTTTTAGGTTTTTTTCTTCTATTCTCGCTGTCTATCTTCCTATTTAGTAAGTATGTAAGTGTGGAGCTTGCGGGTATTTTAAGTCCATTGATGACGATTGCTTTTGGATTCATTCGTATCAAAGCTTCCGCCGCTAAGCGAAAAGTGACATATTCACAAAGCGCCGCCTCATTATCCGGGGAAAATCGAAGCATTATTAAAATATTAAGTCCATACTTGTTTCTTACTGTATGTATTTTGCTTTCACGCTTAATTCCAAATGTTTCTCATACGCTACAATCAACATTTATCCTGGATTTACCATCTTATTCTTATAAGCTCGCACTTTTATATTCACCTGGATTCTGGCTCGGTCTTACATGTATGTTTACGATTATGCTGTTTCGTGTCCCGTTTTCAATTGTGAAACAGTCATTATGCAGTACAGTGCGGCAATGGATTCCGTTTGTGGTTACGACCACAATGTTTATTTCTATCTCAGAAATAATGGGCGTTTCTGGTATGCATCAGCTGCTCGCACAAACGGCAGGTGATGCGTTTGGAAAAATGTTTATGATTGTGACGCCATTTATTGGGGCAATAGGAGGGTTTTTAACCGGAAGCAATGCCGGCTCGAATGCCATGTTTATTAAGCTGCAGGTACAAACAGCACAGCATGTCGGCTTATCTTGGCAATCAATTTCTATAAGTCAAAACACAAGCTCGTCTATTTCAACGATTGCCTGTCCGTCTCGCATTACGCTTGGCGCTTATTTATGTAACATTCCGTCTCGTGAGAATGAGCTGCTTCGCACAACAACGCTTATGATTAGCGGGGCAGTGATGATTGTACTGATTGAAACGGTAGCATGGCTAACAATGTTTCAATAAGAAAACGCACGATACGAGTATATCCTGCTGTAATAATGAATAAAGAAAACTCGCCGACTGGCGAGCCCCGCTCTTGGGCGAAGACAGAGGCGTAGTTGCCCTTATACTTTATTCTTAAAGTGGAATTTAAAATATTTTCCAATTTATTGGTTTACAATAAACTCCTATTTGTATATAATTTACTGTGCAAGAATCAGTTTCCTAAGAGTAAGTCGAATAGAATGATGAACCGTATGACAATTGTAATGATTCATAGGCTACAACTTCATACGGTCTTATCTTTGATTTGACCGCGCTGATACGGAACTGCAAACTGCCCAGTTTTTTGCCCAAAATTATTCAACCGCAGGACGAATTGTGTCCTGCGGTTTTTCTATGTTTTGCTGTAGAAATCTTTTAGATATCTGCGGTTTTTGCTATGAAAGGGTGCCACATTGCCTATAATCAAGCGTGCATTAGATGAAGATTTACATCTATTCAGAGAAGAATTCCTAAAAAGTTGGTATTTGTTATTTCTAATAAACGGATTATAGAAATAGAGAAATAGAAATTGGTTTCTTTTAAATGTAAAAGCACTGATAAATTAGTATGTCCTATAATTTGGATATTTATGGAATTTAACTTAGGATTTTTGCACTTGAAACGTTTTTTACACTTTAAGAAAGTATAAATTTCTAGCTGGAGGCTGATTCGACGTAGCGAGAAATTTTAGGAATAAAGTATAAGGGCAACTACACCTCTGTCTTCGCCCAAAAGCAGGCTCGCCAATCGGCGAGTTTTCTTTATATAAACTTGCACTTCTATATTAATTGATTCATATCTTTTTTAGAGTGTGACTTATGGGGAAATTTGGAGGTGTGAAAACAGTGGCTTTTCCTAGTAATGACCAATTCTCTCCTGTAATAGTAGGAGGCCAGCCTTCCTTTGACATAGTGGGGGATGAATCCCCCGGCTCTACAGACTTAGTCGGCAATGCAAGTTTTCTTTCCTTTTATTATGCGTACGATGGAACAAATGTATATTTTCGCTTGAGATTAAATGAGGATCCAAGAAATAATGCCAAAACAGCTTTTCAAAACTTTGCATGGGGTGCTTTATTTAATACGAACGGGGTTGCAGGAACTTATCAATGGTTATTAGCTGTAAATGGAAATGCTGCTAGATTGGATTTAATTCAAAATACGAATATACAATTTAATACATGGAATGACCCTGCTGAAGGGACAGATGGCAAGGGAGCCCCTAATTTTAGCAGGCAGATTATTAATTTTGACGTAGCCAGAGTTACCCCAGCCAATTCAAATTTTGGAGGTAATCCTGATTTTTTTCTTGATTTTTTTATTCCAGCAAATACCTTATTTTCTTTTCTGGGGATTACGGAAATAACATCGGTTCAATTAATAGGATTTACGTCTGCTAATGCTAATAACTTTAACAAAGATTCATTGCGTAGCTTGGAAGGATTTCAGTTTATCAGTGCGTTTTCGGCTCCAGCGTCAGTTGTTGATGTAGATGTGAGAGCAGAACTAGATATTTCAAAGACACTCGTATCAGGTCCTTCAACAGTAACGGCCGGAGTTTCGGCAGCTTATACAGCTAGGATAACCGTTCAGAATACAGGCAAAAGCCAAGCAACAACTGTTTTGGTTCGTGATGTCATTGGACTGGACATAGTTTCAGGCTTTGTGCTTGTTACCGTTGGAGCAGGGAGCGCGACATATAACTCTACGACGAAAACGTTAAGCTGGAGTATTGGCAATTTGGCAGCGGGCGGGACAACTACATTAACATTCACTGTGACAGGAATCTTCACCACAGCAGGTGCAAGAACGCTTGAAACAGCGACTGTAAATGGGATAGACAGCTTTACTGGAAATCAAATTCCTGCTGCTACAGCAACAACAGCAATTACCGTTCAAGCAACAGGAGGCATTGTCGGGAATGTAGCAGACCGATCGTCAGGTCTTCCTTTGGCCGATGTTGCGGTTCAGTTGCAGCAAGGGAGTACAACAATAGCAACAACGATAACGAATGGAAGTGGAGATTACAGCTTTACAGGAATTGCTCCTGGGACGTATACATTAACATTTTCGAAAGCAAATTATGCTACATTAAGCATTCCAGTAACAGTGACATCCGGGAATATTACACGTGCGGATACATTGTTAACCCCTCAACCTGGAACAATCACAGGAACTGTTACAGCTGCAGGAGATGGTCCGCTAGCAAATGCCACAGTTAATTTAACGAATACAGCTGGCGTTCTTATTGCCCAAACGACAACAAATGCTAGTGGCCAATACACATTCTCTAGCGTATCACCAGGGCATTACAATGTATCGGTGATAGCGGCAAACTTTCAGTCATCCTCGTCAGGGGTGGATGTTGCATCGAACGGAACGGTAACGAAGAATTTTGTATTGCAGCCGAATCCAGCTATCGTTCAAGGAACGGTTACAGACTCCGGTGGTTCTCCGTTGTCTGGGGTACTAGTTGAAGCGCTAAATGAAACTGGTATAGTCATAGCTAGTACAACAACAAATGGTTCTGGTCAATATATGTTAAATAATTTGGCACCCGGAACGTATAGGGTAAGAATTAGCACACCACAATTCATCACACAAATTATAGGAACGACGCTTACAGCTGGTGAAACAGCAACAATTAATGTGGCCTTATCGCCGAACCCGGGCGCATTAACAGGAACGGTAAGGGATGCCGGCAACGGGGCACCTCTTGCGAATGCGAGTATTCGTATCATCAATAGTCACGGGATTGCTGTGGCCCAAACAACAACAAATGGAGCAGGCAATTACTTCATCGATTCTCTGGCACCGGGAAGCTATTCTGTTAGCTTTTCCGTAGGCGGATATGGGTCGCAAATTTTAGGGGCCATTATTCGGTCAGATGCTACTACAACAGTAGATGCTAATCTTTCCAGATTAGTTGGAACACTTTCGGGTACAGTGACAAATGTTAACGGGATCCCGATTTCTGGGGCTGTAATACAAGTATTTCAAAATAATATATTGATAGCTTCTGCTTTAACAGATGTAAACGGAAGTTACACGATTAATAATTTAATTCCAGGTACCTATAGTGTCAGTAGCAGCTCACCAAATTTTTCTACTGGTGTGAGTGGAGCTTTGATTCAAGCGAATCAAACAACAATTGTTAACACCCAGCTTCAACCAAATCCGGGAACATTGTCTGGAACGGTTACCGATAATAACGGCAATCTGTTATCCGGGTCAACAGTTATTGTACGTGACAGTTCTTCAAGCACGATTGTTTCAAGCACTGTAACGAATAATAATGGCGGATATATTGTAACCAACTTAGCACCGGGAAGCTATTCGGTCACTGCCTCTGCAAACAACTTCCAAACAAATAGTAGTGGTGCAATCATAAACTCTAATCAAACATCAATTGTGAATTTCTCTCTCTCTCCCAATCCTGCCTCCATAACAGGAACGATTAGAAATAGCATAACAGATGACCCGATTACTGGGGCTTCTATTGAAATTCGGATTGTTAATTTAAGTGGTTCTACCATTGCAACAGCATTTACGGATCCGAGTGGTATGTATTTGGTCAATAACCTGGCACCTGGAACGTACGGAATAATTGTCAATGCCCCGAATTTTCAAACAAACTCAGCTACGGTCACTTTATCTCCAGGAGAAACAAAAAATGTCAGTGTAAGTTTGAATCCGTCTCCGGGAGGGATTACCGGAACGATCACGGACGCTCAAGCTGGCACCCCTATTGCTGGAGCAGTTATAAAGATAACTGATGCAAACAATGTTTTAATCCAATCAGTCCTTACTGGTTCTCAAGGGAATTATTCTGTAACTGGGCTTGCACCAGGTAGTTACAATATTATTGTTTCAGCCAATGGTTTTCAAACTGGATTGACAGGTGCTGTCGTTCAAGCAGGTACAATTACATCAAGGGATGTTGCACTTGAAGAAAATCCTGGATCGATTATTGGCACAGTGACTCCAGCGATTGCTGGAGCAATAATCCAGTTGTTCAGCGCTGATAATATATTCATTGCTTCAACGTCAGCAACGCCGGAAGGCTTATTTCAGTTTAATAATATAACTCCAAGCCAATATATCATTACAGCTTCCGCCCCAAATTTCGCAACATCCATCGTAGGAGCGACAGTTCTTCCGAATCAAACAACATCCGTTTCAATTACTCTGCAGCCGAATCCGGCAACCATTTCTGGTCAGATAACAAGCAGTACAGGACAACCGGTTAAAGATGCGATTATTAAAATTTTAGATGCTAATGAAACAGTCATAGGAATTGGATCTACAGATATTAATGGAAACTATTCAATAGGAAATATTCCACCTGGAACATTTAGTGTTGTCGTAACTGCCCCGAATTTCTCAACAGTCACAAGCGGAATAACATTAACTCCTGGCGAAACCGTTTCTGGTGTTAACATCCAATTGCAGCCGGATCCTGGTTCCATTGCTGGTCAAGTAATTGACCAAAACGAAAACCCTATAAATGGAGTCACCATTATTGTTCGAAAAGGTGATGGATCTTTTGTTACGTCGGTATTAACAAGTCCATTCGGTAACTATGTTGTAGATGGATTGGCACCTGGAAGTTATACAGTAATTGCGAATAAGGATAATTTTTCAACCGAATCGGTCGGAGTGATTGTCATCAGTGATCAAACAACTGCTGCTAATCTAACCTTAACAAGTGTTGTTGGTGATGTTAGTGGAAGAGTAGTTGATCTAAATGGAAATCCTGTTACGGGAAACAATATTCAAGTCAAACTTTTAGATAGTTCGGGATTAGTGCTTCGAAGCTTTGTAGCAGAATCGGACGGAACATTTTCAGTGTTGGGACTATCAGCAGGTCGATACTTTATCAATATATCCGCTCAAGATTTTAGTGCCAATACGGTTCCGGTTGATGTCATAGCAGGTACAATTAGTTCCGTTACAATACCATTAACGCCCGCGCCAGCAACGTTAACAGGGACTGTAGTTAATCAGATTACAGGTGAAGGTGTTCCTGGAGCAATCCTAACCATTAATTCGCTTTCTGGTATCTTTATCGCACAAAGAGTCAGTGGAAATAATGGTGCGTTCACAATTAGCGGGTTACCACCAACAAATGTAGTGGTCAGTGCGAGCGCAACTAATTTCGGTTCGGATACCCTAGCTGTTTCGTTACATCCAAACCAAACATCCACTATTGTATTGCCCATTTCTCCAAATCCTGGTTCATTGACAGGGTTTATCTCAAATGCTCAAACAGGAGGAGCGATACCAGGGACTATTATTACCATTTTTAAATCAACCACCGGCGAATTTGTAACCAGTGTCGTTTCTGACGGATCTGGTCAATTTTTAATCAATGGGTTAACTCCTGGAAGCTACAGAGCTGTAGCCAGCGCGGATGGATTTTCGACAGATGCTGCCAATTTTACCATTGAGCCAGGAAATATAACCACATTGAGCTTTGCTTTGGCTCCGAACCCAGCTACCCTGACGGGAACGGTGACGGATGCACAAACAGGAACTTCGATTGCCGGAGCCGGGGTTGTCATGGTAATCCAAGGCAGCGGGATTATTGTTGCGTCAACTCAAACGGACCAAACTGGGAACTATGTGTTAACTGGTATTGCCCCAGGAAGCTATGATGCGGTCTTTTCAACAGAGAATTTTACGAGCCAAACGGTGTCTGTGAACCTAACGGCAGGAGAAACTGAAACGGTGAATGTAGCGTTACTGCCAAATCCAGCGGTCATTAACGGAACCGTCCGGGATGTAATCACTGGAAATGTATTATCCAATGCCTTGATTCAAGTGTTCAACGGTCAAGGAAGGTTTCTGGCGAGCATGCTGACCGATGTGAACGGGCAATACACGATCTCGGGCTTGCCGGAAGGTATGCTATCCGTCCAGGCGAGTGCGCCGAATTTTGCTTCTGACATGCAAGTCATTACTTTAAAGCCAGGTGAGACGGAAACGGTTGATTTTGCGCTGGCACCCAACCCTGCTTCTCTGACAGGAAGTGTGACGGATGCGCAAACAGGGGCACCTCTTCCAGGCACTGTCATCCAAGTGTTTATCGCCGGAACGGCTGTGCCGGTGAAATCCACGTTCACGGACCCGAATGGTCTGTATGTCATCAATGGCTTGAATGAAGGGGAATACCGTGTAGTGATAGGTGCGGACAATTATGCCTCGTCTATTTTCCACATCGTATTGGGACCAGGAGAAGCACGTGTATTAAATGCAGCTCTTGTAGCCAACCCAGCCACCATCCAAGGACAGGTGACGGACGCGCAAACAGGGACTCCGATTGCTGGAGCTGGGGTGGTCACAGTAATTCAAGGCAGCGGAGTGATTGTTGCTTCAATTCAAACAGATCAAACTGGGAACTATGTGTTGACGGGCATTGCTCCGGGAAGCTATAACGTTGTCTTTTCGGCAGCGAATTTCACAAACCAAACGGTGTCCGTGAACCTAACAGCGGGAGAAACCGAAACGGTGAACATAGCGTTAACGCCAAATCCAGCGTTGATTACCGGGACGGTCCGGGATGCAACCACTGGAAATGTGCTGTCCAATGCCTTGATTCAAGTGTTCAACAGTCAAGGAAGGTTTTTGGCGAGTACGCTGACCGATGTGAACGGGCAATACACTATTTCAGGTTTGCCGGAAGGCATGTTATCTGTTCAGGCGAGTGCGCCGAATTTTGCTTCTGACATGAAAGTTATTACTTTAACGCCAGGCGAGACGGGAACAGTGGATTTTGCGCTGGCATCCAACCCTGCTTCTCTGACGGGAAGCGTGACCGATGCACAAACAGGGGCACCTCTTTCTGGCGCTCTTGTTCAAGTGCTTATCGCAGGAACGGGTGTGCCGGTGAAATCCACGTTGACAGACCCGACAGGCTTGTATGTTATCAATGGGCTGGCCGAAGGCGAATATCGTGTAGAGATAGGTGTGGATAATTATGCCTCGTCTATTTTCCGCATCGTTTTGGACCCGGGAGAAGAGCGTGTGCTGAATGCAGCTCTCCAAGCCAACCCGGCCACCATCCAAGGACAGGTGACAGACGCACAAACGGGAACTCCGATTGCCGGAGCCGGGGTTGTCACCGTGGTCCAAGGCAGCGGAGTGATTGTTGCTTCAACTCAAACAGATCAAACTGGGAACTATCTGTTGACGGGCATCGCTCCAGGAAGCTATAACGTGGTCATTTCGACAGACAATTTTACAAGCCAAACGGTGTCTGTGAACCTAGCAGCGGGAGAAACCGAAACGGTGAATGTAGCGTTAACACCGAATCCGGCGACTATTAATGGAACAGTCCGAGATTCAGTGACGGGAACAGTGCTGCCGAATGCGTTGATTCAAGTATTCAATAGTCAAGGAAGGTTTTTGGCGAGTACGCTGACCGATGTGAACGGGCAATACGCTATTTCAGGTTTGCCGGAAGGCACGATATCTGTTCAGGCGAGTGCGCCGAATTTTGCTTCTGAGCTCACCGTCATTACCTTAACGCCAGGTGAGACGGAAACGGTGGATTTTGCGTTGGCATCCAACCCTGCTTCTCTGACGGGAAGTGTGACCGATGCACAAACAGGGGCACCCCTTTCTGGCGCTCTCGTCCAAGTATTTATCGTTGGAACAGCTGTGCCAGTGAAGTTCACTTTGACAGATCCGAATGGTCTGTATTTCATCAATGGATTAAATGGAGGCGAATACCAGGTGGTCATATCCGATGATAATTATGTAGCGGCTATCTTCCGAATTATCTTAGAACCAGGAGAAGAACGTGTACTGGATGCGGCGCTTCAAGCCAATCCGGCTACGATTCAAGGACAGGTGACAGA